>JBBIUU010000042.1:0-24977 GCA_037440125.1 Acidobacteriota bacterium | reverse complement strand
GACATCGACAAGCCCTTCCTCATGCCCATCGAGGACATCTTCTCCATCTCGGGCCGCGGCACCGTGGTCACCGGGCGCGTCGAGCGCGGCATCGTGAAGGTCGGCGAGGACATGGAGATCATCGGCCTCCGCCCCACCTTCAAGACCGTCATCACGGGCGTCGAGATGTTCCGCAAGCTGCTGGACCAGGGCCAGGCGGGCGACAACGTCGGCCTCCTGCTCCGCGGCACCAAGAAGGAAGAGGTCGAGCGCGGCCAGGTCATCGCCAAGCCCGGCTCCATCACCCCCCACAAGAAGTTCAAGGCTGAGGCCTACATCCTGACCAAGGAGGAGGGCGGTCGCCACACCCCCTTCTTCAAGGGCTACCGTCCGCAGTTCTACTTCCGCACGACGGACGTGACCGGCGACGTGACCCTGCCTGCTGACCGCGAGATGGTCATGCCCGGCGACAACGTCAGCATGGATGTGACCCTCATCAACCCCATCGCCATGGAAAAGGGTCTCCGGTTCGCCATCCGCGAGGGTGGCCGCACCGTGGGCGCGGGCACCATCACGGAGATCGTGGAGTAGTCACTCATGCTGAACGAGAAGATCCGTATACGCCTTCTGGCCTACGACTACTGGATCCTCGACCGGTCCACGAAAGAGATCGTGGAGACCGCCAAGAGGACCGGTGCGAGGGTCAAAGGACCGATCCCGCTCCCGACGGAGCGCCAGATCTGGACGGTGAACCGCTCCCCCCACGTGGACAAGAAGTCGCGGGAGCAGTTCGAGATGCGCACCCACAAGCGGCTGCTGGACATCTACGATCCCACGCCGCAGACCGTGGACGCGCTCATGAAGCTCAACCTGCCCCCCGGCGTCGACGTGGAGATCAAGGCCTTCACGAAGTGACGGGCGCGGGGTCCGGGCGGCGCGGGAGCCGCCGGACATTGGAAGAGCGGGCAAGTCGCCGGCGGGCGACCGCTACCCGCGGGAGAAGCGAATGAAGATCGGGATACTGGGACGCAAGGTGGGCATGACGCAGGTCTTCGACGAGACCCGTGCGGTGGTGCCGGTCACCGTCATCGCCGCGGGCCCCTGCGTCGTCCTCCAGAAGAAGACGCCAGAGACCGACGGCTACCACGCCATCCAGATCGGTCTGGTGGAGAAGCTCGGGCGCCACGCGGTCAGCAAGCCGCTCGTGGGCCACGTCAAGAAGGCCGGCGCCTCCTCGGTGAAGCAGATCCGCGAGCTCCGCGGCGAGTTCCCCGAGCTGGCGACGGGCGCCTCCATCACCCTCGAGCTGTTCAAGGACATCGAGTCCGTGGATGTGGTCGGCACGAGCAAGGGCAAGGGGTTCCAGGGCGTCGTCACCCGCCACCACTTCAAGGGCGGGCGGGCGACCCACGGCTCCATGTTCCACCGGGCTCCGGGCTCCATCGGCGGGTCCTCCGACCCCTCCCGCGTGTTCAAGGGCACGCGCATGGGCGGCCAGATGGGCAGCGCCAGGGCCACCATCAAGAACCTCAAGGTCGTGCAGGTCGACGCCGCCAACGGCGTCATCCTCATCCGCGGGGCCGTTCCTGGTCCCAAGGGCGGGCTCCTGCTGATCCACGGAATCCGGTAGGGGGCGCGACATGGCAAACATCACAGTCATCAACTCGGCACTGGAAACGCAGCGGGAGATCGCCCTCCCCGAGGAGATCTTCGGCGTGCCCTACCGCCAGGATCTCGTCTACGAGGCCGTCCGCTCATACTCCGCCAACCAGCGCCTCGGCACCCACTCCACCAAGCGCCGCGACGAGGTCTCCGGCTCGGGCAAGAAGCTCTGGAAGCAGAAGCACACCGGCCGCGCCCGCATGGGCGAGGTCCGCTCGCCCCTCTGGTACCACGGCGGCATCGTGTTCGGCCCCAAGCCGCGCGACTACTCCTACGCCGTCCCCAAGAAGGTGCGCCGGGGCGCCATGCGCTCCCTCCTGGCCGAGCGCCTGCGCCGCGGCCTGCTGAAGGTGATCGACGCCCTCGCGGTGGACGGCGCCAAGACCAAGGGCTTCGTCGCCAAGTTCGGCCCGCTCTTCGAGGCCCACAAGACCGTCCTCTTCGTGGACGAGCGCGTGGCCTCCGAGGTGCTCCTCGCGAGCCGCAACGTGCCCGGCGTCAAGGTCACGGGCCTCGACGAGATCAACGTCTACGACCTCGCGCGCTACGAGATGGTCGTCTTCACCGAGCCGGCGCTGATGAAGCTGGCGGAGGTTCTGAAGCCATGAAAGACCCCTACGCCATCATCATCCGCCCGCTCCTGACGGAGAAGAACCTCATCGCGAAGGACCGTCGCAACACGCTGGCCTTCCAGGTGGACAAGCGGGCCAACAAGATCGAGATCGCCTACGCGGTCGAGAAAATCTTCAGCACGAAGGTGGACGACGTCCGCATCGTCAACGTGCTCGGCAAGAACAAGCGGGTGGGCCGCTCCGAGGGCAAGCGCCCCGACTGGAAGAAGGCCTACGTGAAGCTGGCCAAGGGCGCCAAGCCCATCGAGTACTTCGAGGGAGTGTAGGGAGCAGCCATGGCGATCAAGACCTATAAGCCCGTCACCCCCAGCCGTCGCTACATGACGACGCTGACGACGGAAGATCTGACGAAGAAGGCTCCCGAGAAGCGCCTCCTCTCCACCAAGAAGCGGCTCTCCGGGCGCAACGCCGACGGCCACGTCACCTTGCGCCGCCGCGGCGGCGGCCACAAGCGCCGCTACCGCATCGTGGACTTCAAGCGCGACAAGTACGGGATCCCGGCCACCGTGGCGGCCATCGAGTACGACCCGAACCGCACGTGCCGCATCGCCCTGCTCAACTACGCGGACGGCGAGAAGCGCTACATCCTCGCCCCCGACGGCATGGCGGTGGGCCAGAAGGTCATGTCCGGCCCCGAGGCCGAGGTGGCCATGGGCAACTCGCTGCCGCTCAAGAAGATCCCCGTGGGCACGACGGTGCACAACATCGAGCTCCACATCGGCGGCGGCGGCAAGATGGCCCGCGCGGCCGGCGCCGGCGCCCAGCTCATGGCGAAGGAGGGCCACCTGGCCACCCTCCGCATGCCCTCGGGCGAGATGCGCTACGTGCACTCCGACTGCTACGCCACCGTGGGCATGGTCGGCAACCTGGACCACCAGAACGTGACCCTGGGCAAGGCCGGCCGCACCCGCTGGCTCGGCCGCCGCTCCAAGGTCCGCGGCACCGCCATGAACCCCGTCGACCACCCGCACGGCGGCGGCGAGGGCAAGACCAAGGGCGGACGCCACCCGGTGACCCCGTGGGGCGTGCCCACCAAGGGTTACAAGACCCGCAAGAACAAGCGGACCGCCCGCTTCATCGTGAAGAGGAGAGCCTAGGATGTCCCGGTCGCTGAAGAAAGGCCCGTTCCTTGACAAGCACCTCGAGAAGAAGGTGGACGTCATGAACGAGTCCGGCAAGAAGGCCGTCATCAAGACCTGGAGCCGGCGCTCCATGATCGTCCCCTCCATGCTCAACCACACCATCGCCGTCCACAACGGGAAGAAGTTCGTGCCCGTCTACGTGACGGAGAATATGATCGGCCATCGGCTCGGCGAGTTCGCCCCCACGCGCACCTTCAGGGGCCACTCCGGCGAGAAGAAGAAGGCCGAGGTCAAGAAGTAGGTGATGCCATGATGGTGAAAGCGATTGCGAAGTACGTCGACGCGTCCCCCCAGAAGGCCCGGCTCGTGGCCGACACGATCCGCGGCCGCTCCGTGGGCGACGCCATCGCCATCCTGCGCTTCACCAAGAAGCGCGTGGCCCGCGACCTCCACAAGCTGCTCAAGACGGCCGTCGCCAACGCCGAGAGCATGCCCGGGAAGCAGGTGGACGTGGACAAGCTCTACGTCTCCACCATCTTCGTGGACGGCGCCTCCGTGAAGTTCCGCCGCCGCACCCTGCCCGCCCCCATGGGCCGGGCGTTCCGCTTCGTGCGCCGGCAGTGCCACGTGACCATCGGTCTGAACGAGAGAGCGAAGTAGCGGGCGGGCCGGCAGGCCACCGCAAGATAGCAGGAGGTGAGCGTTGGGTCAGAAAGTTCATCCCGTGGGTTTCCGGGTAGGCTTCAACAAGGACTGGGAGTCCCGCTGGTTCGCGAAGAAGGAGTACAAGCAGCTCCTCCACGAGGACCTCAAACTCCGCGAGGAGCTCAAGGCGCGCCTCAAGCACGCGGGCGTGTCGCGGATCGACCTTGAACGGGCCGGCAAGAAGCTGACGATCACCGTCAGCACGAGCCGCCCGGGCATCATCATCGGCAAGAAGGGCGCCGAGGTCGACCGGCTCAAGGAGGAGATCCAGCGGAGGATGGGCCGCGAGGTCTACATCAAGATCGACGAGATCCACCGCCCCGAGATCGAGTCCCAGATCGTGGCCGAGTCCATCGCCCTCCAGCTCACCAAGCGCGTGGCCTTCCGCCGCGCCATGAAGCGCGCCATCGAGATGGCCTCCAAGTTCGGGGCCCTCGGCGTGCGCATCCGCGTGGCGGGACGCCTCAACGGCGCCGAGATCGCCCGCTCCGAGTGGTACCTGGAGGGCCGCCTGCCGCTCCAGACCCTCCGCAGCGACATCGACTACGGCTTCGCCGAGGCCCGCACCACGTACGGCATCATCGGGATCAAGGTCTGGATCTACAAGGGCCAGAAGGTGGGCAAGTAGCCCTCTCCGGGAGAGATTCGCCATGTTAATGCCGAAGAAGGTCAAGTTCAGGAAGCAGCAGCGGGGACGCCGCAGCGGTCCGACCAAGGGCGGCTCGAACGTCGATTTCGGCGATTTCGGCCTCATGTCCCTCGAGGCCTGCTGGGTCACCAACCGCCAGATCGAGGCGAGCCGCGTGGCCATCAACCGCCACATCAAGCGCGGCGGCAAGCTCTGGATCCGCATCTTCCCAGACAAGCCGTACACCAAGAAGCCCCTCGAAACCCGTATGGGCAAGGGCAAGGGCAACCTCGAGGGCTGGGTGGCCGTGGTGAAGCCCGGCCGCGTGATGTTCGAGCTCGAAGGCGTGTCCCACGAGGAGGCCCAGGAGGCCTTCCGCCTCGCCGCCCACAAGCTGCCCATGAAGACGCGGTTCGTGAGCCGCAAGGATCAGGAGTTCTCGAGATGATGAAGCCAGCCGACCTCAAGCGGCCCGCCAAGGTGCGGGACCTGACGGTGGAGGAGCTGAAGGGCGAGAGCCGTGAGATCACGGAGCATCTGATGAAGCTCCGCTTCCAGCTCGCCTCCGGACAGATCGAGAACCCCTCGGTCATCCGCGTCTACCGCCGCGGGCTCGCCAGGATCAAGACCGTCCTGGCCGAGAAGCAGCGTCAGCAGGAAGGGAGTTGACGATGACGGGCAAAGACAGCCAGGCCGCCCGGCCCAAGCGGGCCACCAAGGTCGGGGTCGTGGTCTCGGACAAGATGGACAAGACGGTCGTCGTCCAGGTCGAGCGCCGCATCTTCCACGACACCTACGGGAAGGTCATCAAGCGCACGTCCAGGTTCAAGGCCCACGACGAGAGCAACCAGTGCGGCGTCGGCGACCGCGTCATGATCATCGAGACGCGCCCCCTGAGCCGCGACAAGAACTGGGCCGTGAAGAAGGTCCTCGAGAAGGCCCGCTAGGCGCGCCGGGAGACAGCCATGATCCAGATGGGAACGATCCTGCAGGTCGCGGACAACTCGGGTGCGAAGAAGATCGCCTGCATCCGCATGCGCGGCGGCTCGACCGCCGGGCGCTACGCGGGGTTGGGCGACGTGATCACCTGCTCCGTCAAGGAAGCCGCGCCCCAGGGAAACGTGAAGAAGGGCAAGGTTGTCAGGGCCGTCATCGTCCGCACGGTCAAGGAGACGCGCCGGCGCGACGGTTCGTACATCCGTTTCGATAACAACGCAGCGGTCCTGGTGGACGACAAGGGCGAGCCCGTGGGCACCCGCGTCTTCGGGCCCGTGGCCAGGGAGCTGAGGGAGAAGAAGTTCATGAAGATCATCTCCCTCGCCCCGGAAGTGATCTAGGAGGGGCCGTCGTGAGCAACCGAGTCAAGAAGAACGACCAGGTGATGGTGCTCTCCGGGCGCGAGAAGGGCAAGCGGGGCCGCGTGATCAGCGTGGACCTCGACAAGGGTCGGGCCCTGGTGGAGCACGTGAACTTCGTGAAGAAGCACACCAAGGCCAACCCGCAGAAGAACATCAAGGGCGGCATTCTGGAGCGCGAGGCGCCCGTGGCGCTCTCCGCGCTCATGGTCGTCTGCAAGGAGTGCAAGGAGCCTACCCGCTTGGGGTCGAAGACGCTCGAGGGCGGTAGGAAGGCACGCGCCTGCAAGAAGTGCGGCGCAGTTCAGGAGTAGGGGCAGACCCATGACAACGGTTCCGCGGCTCAGAGAACGCTACGCGAAGGAGATCCTCCCCAAGCTGAAGGAGGACTTCAAGATCGGGAACGTGATGGCGGTCCCGAAGCTCACGAAGGTCACCATCAACGTCGGCATCGGCGAGGCCAAGAGCGAGATCAAGCTCCTGGACGAGGCCGCGGCCACGCTCACGGTGCTGGCCGGCCAGAAGGCCGCCGTGCGCCGCGCGCGCAAGTCCATCTCCAACTTCAAGCTGCGCCAGGGCCAGCCCATCGGCGCCATGGTGACGCTGCGCGGCGACCGGATGTACGAGTTCCTCGACCGGCTCGTCAGCCTGGCCATCCCCCGCATGCGCGATTTCAAGGGCCTGTCCGACCGGTCCTTCGACGGACACGGCAACTACACCCTCGGGATCAAGGACCAGCTCATCTTCCCCGAGGTGGAGTACAACAAGATCACGCGGGCCATGGGGATGAACATCACCATCGGCACCACGGCCAAGCGGGACCCCGAAGCCAAAGCGCTCCTCCAGGCCTTCGGGTTCCCCTTCCGGAAGTAGGAGATAGGGATGGCCAGTATCCGAGCCTTCGCCAAGATGGAGAAGAAGCCCAAGTTCGCCGTGCGCTACCGCAACCGGTGCAAGCGCTGCGGCCGTCCGCGGGCCTACTACCGCAAGTTCGCCCTGTGCCGCCTCTGCCTCCGCCAGCTCGCCCTCCAGGGCCAGCTCCCGGGCGTGGTCAAGGCGTCGTGGTGAGGTGAGACGATGAACACGACTGATCCCATCGCCGACATGTTGACCCGCATCCGCAACGGCCTCGGCAGCAAGAAGGCCGTCGTGGAGCTCCCCTCCTCCAAGCTCAAGGTCGAGATCGCCAAGGTGCTGAAGGAGGAGGGCTACATCCTGAACTTCAAGGTCACCGAAGACGGCCTGCAGGGCGTCCTCGCGCTCGACCTCAAGTACGGCTCCGACGGCCGCCCGGCCATCGACGGCATCCGGCGCGCGAGCAAGCCGAGCCGCCGCGCCTACGCCGGCAAGGACGAGATCAAGCCCGTCCTCGGCGGACTCGGCGTCGCCATCCTGAGCACGAGCCGCGGCCTGATGACCGACAAGACCGCCCGCCGCGAAGGCATCGGCGGCGAGATCCTCTGCAGGGTCTGGTAGGAGGAGGAGAGCATGTCTAGAATCGGCAAACAGCCCATCCCCCTGCCCGGCGCGGTGAAGGTCAGCGTCCTCGAGAATGCTGTCGAGGTCCAGGGCCCCAAGGGCAAGACCGTCACGCCCGTGCCCCCCGGCATCACCTGCAAGGTCGACGCTGGCGTGCTCGTCGTCACCCGCCAGGAGGACACGAAGCAGGGCCGCGCGTTCCACGGTCTCACCCGCGCGCTCCTGGCGAACGCCGTCCGCGGTGTGAGCGAGGGCTACAAGAAGGAGCTGGACATCGTGGGCGTCGGCTACAAGGCCGCCCTCGACGGCAAGAAGCTCAACCTGAGCCTCGGCTTCTCTCACCCGGTGGACTTCCCCATCCCCGAGGGCATCACGATCACCGTGGAGAAGAACACCCACGTGACCGTCACGGGGCACGACCGCCAGCAGGTCGGGCAGGTCGCGGCCCAGATCCGCGCCTACCGCAGGTGCGAGCCCTACAAGGGCAAGGGCGTGAAGTACACCGAAGAGACCGTGGTGCGCAAAGCCGGCAAGGCTGCGAAGTAAAGGGGATAGACGATGGCCAAGCACGTTCATTTGGACCGGAAGCAGAAGAGGGACTGGCGGAAGATCCGCATCCGCAAACGCCTCTCCGGCACCGCCACGGCGCCCCGGCTCTGCGTCTTCAAGAGCACGAGCTACATCTACGTCCAGGCGGTGGACGACGCGAAGGGCGTCACCATCGCCGCGGCGTCCTCCCTGGAGCCCGCCGTCAAGGGGTCCCTCAAGACCTCCGGAAAGCATGTCTCGGTGGCCGAGAAGGTCGGCGAGCTCGTGTCCGAGCGCCTCAAGGCGAAGGGCATCGAGCGCGTGGTGTTCGACCGATCCGGCTATCTCTACCACGGCCGTGTGAAGGCCCTGGCCGAGGGCGCCCGCAAGGGCGGCCTGCAGTTCTAGGAGACGGGGAATGGAAGATAGGAATAGCAACGAGCTGGAGCTGCGCGAGCAGGTGGTCCAGATCCGCCGCGTCACCAAGGTCGTGAAGGGCGGCAAGAACTTCTCCTTCTCGGCCCTCGTGGTCGTAGGCGACGGCAACGGGCGCGTGGGCTACGGCCTGGGCAAGGCCCGCGAGGTCCCCCTGGCGATCTCCAAGGGCGTCGAGCAGGCCAAGAGGAACATGGTCCGCGTCTCCCTGCAGGGCTCCACGATCCCGCACTACGTGCAGGGCAAGTTCGGGGCCGGGCACGTGATGCTCCGCCCCGCCAGCAAGGGCACGGGCGTCATCGCCGGCGGCGCCATCCGCGCCGTCATGGAGGCGGTGGGCGTCCAGGACATCCTCACCAAGTGCCTGGGCACGAACAACCCTCAGAACGTGGTCAAGGCCACCTTCGAGGGGCTGAAGAGCCTCCGCAGCCCCGAGTCCGTGGCCCGCAAGCGCGGCAAGAGCATCGAAGAGATCCTGGGGTAAGCCATGGCTGCGAAGAAGAAGGCCTCCGAAGGCCAGATCGAAGTGACCCTCATCCGCAAGCCCCCCACCGAGAAGCTCCGCGTGGTGGCCTGGAGCCTAGGGCTGCGCAAACTCAACCGGAAGCGTTGCTATCCCGACCGCCCCGAGATCCGCGGCATGGTATTCGCGATCAAGGACCTGGTCGAGGTCAACCAGAAAGCGTAAGGAAGGGGGTCCCATGTTCCTCTCCGAACTCAAGCCCGCCAAGGGCGCCAAGAAGAACCCCAAGCGCATCGGCCGCGGGCCGGGCTCCGGCCACGGCAAGACCGCGACGCGCGGCAGCAAGGGCGCCAGGGCGCGCTCCGGCTTCCACCAGGCCCCCGGTTTCGAGGGCGGCCAGATGCCGCTGCACCGCCGCCTGCCCAAGCGCGGCTTCAAGAACATCTTCGCCGTCGAGACCGAGACCGTGAACGTGGGCCGCCTCTCGATCTTCGAGGGCGGCAGCGAGGTGAACGCGAAGTCCCTCAAGCGCGCCGGCCTCATCAAGTCCGACGAGGTCCGCATCAAGATCCTGGGCAACGGGACGCTCGACCGCGCCATCACCGTCGTGGCCGACGCCTTCTCCGAGAAGGCCCGCCAGATCATCGAGGCGGCGGGCGGCCGGGCGGAGGTCAAGAAGCCGTGATCGAAGCCTTCCAGAACATCTTCCGCATCCCGGATCTGCGCAAGCGCATCTTCTTCACGTTCTTCCTGCTCGCGGTGTACCGGGTGGGCGCCCAGATCCCCACGCCGGGCATCGACGCCATGGCGCTGCAGGAGTTCTTCCAGCAGTACCAGGCGGGCGTTCTGGGCTTCGTGAACCTCTTCTCCGGCGGCGCGCTGAGCAAGTGCACCATCTTCGCGCTGGGGATCATGCCCTACATCACCTCCTCCATCATCTTCCAGCTCCTCGGGGTCGTGTGGCCCTACATCGAGAAGCTGCAGAAGGAGGGGGGCGCTGAGGGCCGCAAGAAGATCGTCCAGTACACGCGCTACCTCACGATCTTCATCTGTGTGGTCCAGTCGCTGGGCATCTCCATCTGGCTGAAAAACCTCATCAGCCCCTCGGGCAAGCGCATCGTGGAGACGCCGGGCATCGGCTACCACATCCTGACGGTCATCGTCCTCACCGCCGGCTCCACGTTCATCATGTGGCTGGGCGAGCAGATCACCGCGCGCGGCATCGGCAACGGCATCTCGCTGATGATCTACGCCGGCATCGTGGTGGGCCTGATCCCCGCCATCATCAAGACCTTCGAGCAGGTGAGCCAGGGGAACATCTCCTTCTTCGTGGTCATCCTGCTCTCCGTGTTCATGCTCGCCGTCGTGGCGTTCATCGTCTATTTCGAGCGGGCGCAGCGGAAGATCCCCATCCAGTACGCCAAGCGGATGGTCGGCCGGAAGATGGTCGGCGGCCAGGCGGTGTACTTCCCGCTCAAGCTCAACCCGGGCGGCGTCATGCCCATCATCTTCGCCGTCTCCCTGCTCGCGGTGCCGCAGACGATCCTCCAGCTGCCCTTCCTCAGCCAGTACGAGTGGGCGCGGACCCTCAACGCCTACGTGGGCTATGGCACGCTCACCTACTTGCTCCTCTACGCGCTGCTCATCATCCTCTTCACGTTCTTCTACGTGAGCATCGTGTTCAACCCCGAGGACCTGGCGGACAACCTCAAGAAGTTCGGCGGCTTCATCCCGGGCATCCGCCCCGGCAAGAGCACGAGCGACTTCCTCTACCGGTCCCTCAACCGCCTGCTCTTCGCGGGGTCGGTCTACCTGATCATCGTGGCCCTCCTGCCCATGGTGCTCATCAGCGGCCTGCCGCTGCAGCACCTGTGGGGCATCGGGCCCGCGCTCGAAAACACCTTCAAGACGCTCCACCTCGACTGGATCCTGAGGGGCTTCAACCTGAACTTCTACTTCGGCGGCACCTCGCTCCTGATCGTCGTGGGCGTGGCCATGGACTTCCTGCAACAGGTCGAATCGCAGCTGATCATGCGGCACTACGAAGGGTTCAGCAAAACCCGCATCCGGGGCCGGAGGCTCTAGCATGACCGCCAAGAACCTCGTCCTCCTCGGCCCGCCCGGCGCGGGCAAGGGCACCCAGGCGAAGGAGCTCTCCTTGCGCCTGGGGATTCCGCACATCTCCACGGGCGACATGCTCCGTGAGGCCGTGCGCGAGGGTACGCCGCTGGGCCTGAAGGCCAAGGCGGTCATGGAATCCGGCGGCCTCGTCTCCGACGAGTTGCTGACGGGCATCGTGAAGGAGCGGCTCGCGAAGGCGGACTGCGCCCCCGGCTTCATCTTGGACGGCTACCCGCGGAACCTCTCGCAGGCCGCCATCCTGGACGGCATCCTCGGAGAGCTCGGCAAGGACCCGGTCCGCGCCGTGGAGCTCGAGGTCGCCGATGACGTGATCGTGACGCGCCTGAGCAGCCGGCGTTCGTGCCCCGGCTGCGGCGCGGTGTACAACCTCGTGACGTCGCCCCCGATTAGCCCGGGGGTTTGCGATAAGTGTTCCGCCACGCTGGTGCTACGGGAAGACGACAAGGAGAGCGTGATCCGCGAGCGGCTGCGCGTGTATCACGAGAAGACGGCCCCGCTTTCGGCCCACTTCAAGGCGAGGGGCGTCCTCCTGGGCGTGCCGGGGGACCAGAGCCCCGCCGAGGTGCTCTCGGCGGTGGAACGGGCCATCGGATGATCCACCTGAAGTCGTCGAAGGAACTGGAGATCATGAACCGCGCCAACCGGATCGTGCACAAGGTGCTCCAGCGCGTCTCGTCGGAGGTGGCCCCCGGGGTCGCCCTGCGGGACCTGGACGCCCTGGCCGAATCCACCTCCAAGTCCCTCGGCGGGAAGCCCGCGTTCAAGGGCTACCACGGCTACCCGGCCTCCATCTGCATCTCCGTCAACGACGAGGTGGTGCACGGGATCCCCGGGGACCGGCGCCTCCAGCAGGGCGACATCGTCTCCCTGGACTTCGGGGCGATCCTGGACGGCTACTACGGGGACGCGGCGTGCACCGTGCCGGTGGGCGAGGTGGACGGGGCGGCCCGAAAACTCATGGATGTGACCCGCGAGTCCCTGCTCAAGGGCATCGAGCAGGCGGCGGTGGGGAACCGGGTCTCGGACGTGTCCCACGCCGTCCAGACCTGGGCGGAAGGGCACGGGTTCTCGGTGGTGCGCGACTACGTGGGGCACGGCATCGGCCGCTCCCTCCACGAGGAGCCGCAGGTCCCGAACTTCGGCGCTCCGGGCCTCGGCCCGAAGCTCCGCGAGGGGATGGTCCTGGCCATCGAGCCCATGATCAACGAGGGCGGCGCCGAGGTCACCGTGGACTCGGACGGCTGGACCGTGCGGACCCGGGACCACAAGAGGTCGGCCCACTTCGAATACAGCGTGGCGCTCACCGAGGCCGGACCGAGAGTTCTGGGGGTGGAAGGGGCATGAGCAAGGACGACGTCCTACAGATGAAAGCGACGGTCCAGGAAGCCCTTCCCAACGCCATGTTCCGCGTGGAGTTGGAGAACGGCCACAGGGTCCTGGCGCACATCTCCGGCAAGATGCGAAAGCACTTCATCCGCATCCTGCCCGGTGACCAGATCCTGGTGGAGCTGTCGCCCTACGACCTGAACCGGGGTCGTATTGTTTACCGGTTCAAGAACTAGGAGAAGCGCGATGAAAGTCAGAGCGTCGGTGAAAAGAATCTGTCCCAAGTGCAAGATCATCAAGCGCAAGGGAGTCATCCGGGTGATCTGCGATAACCCGAAGCACAAGCAGAGACAGGGTTAAGGAGGCAGGCCGTGGCACGTATCTCTGGTGTGGATCTTCCGCTCAACAAGAGGGTCGAAGTGGCCCTCCAGTACATCTACGGCATCGGCCTCTCGCGTTCCCAGGCCCTCCTGGAGAAAGCCGGCGTGAGCGTGGACGTCCGGGTCAAGGACCTGACCGAGGACGAGGTCTCCCGCATCCGCAAGGCCATCCAGGACGAGGGCAACGTCGAGGGCGACCTCCGCAAGAAGGTCCAGCTGGACATCCGCAGGCTCATCGACATCGGCTCTTACCGTGGGATCCGCCACCGCACGGGCCTGCCCTGCCGCGGCCAGCGCACCCACACCAACGCCCGTACGCACAAGGGCCCCCGCCGGGCCATCGCCGGCAAGAAGAAGGCCACCAAGAAGTAAGCCGGCCTGGAGGAGAACTGTAATGGCGAAGTCAAGCGCAGGTAAGCGATCGCCGCGGCGGGAGAAGAAGAACATCCCCGTGGGCATCGTCCACATCAACGCCTCGTTCAACAACACCCAGATCACCATCACGGATCTGGAAGGGAACGCCATCGTCTGGGCCACGTCGGGCGGGTCCGGTTTCAAGGGCACCCGCAAAGGCACGCCCTTCGCCGCCCAGGTGGCGGCCAAGACGGCGGCCGACAAGGTCACCGAGCACGGTATGCGAGAGGTGGACGTCCGGGTCAAGGGGCCGGGCGGCGGCCGCGAGTCGGCCATCCGCGCGCTCCAGGCCTCCGGCCTGAAGATCCGCTCCATCCGCGACGTCACCCCCATTCCGCATAACGGTTGCCGGCCGCCCAAGCGCCGGCGCGTGTAAGAAGGAGGAGCACCTTGGCACGGTATCACGCTTCCGTCTGCCGACTCTGCCGCCGGGAAGGCATCAAGCTCTTCCTGAAGGGCGACCGCTGCTTCAAAGAGAAGTGCGCCATCGAAAAGCGCAACACCCCGCCCGGCCAGCACGGCCGCAGGCGCGGCAAGATCCAGGGCTACGGCCTCATGCTCCGCGAGAAGCAGAAGGTCAAGCGCATCTACGGCGTCCTGGAGACCCAGTTCCGCAACTACTTCGCCAAGGCGGACCGGGCCAAGGGCGTCACGGGCGAGAACCTCCTCTGCATGCTCGAGAAGAGGCTGGACAACGTGGTCTTCCGCCTCGGCTTCGCCTCCTCCCGTCCCCAGGCCCGCCAGTGGGTGGCCCACGGTCACGTGCTCGTGAACGGCCGGCGCGTGGACGTGGCCAACTACCAGGTCCGCGTGGGCGACGAGGTGGGGGTGGCTTCCCACACCGCAAAGAACCCCTTCCTGCAGGCGTCCGTCGAGTCCGTGAAGGGCCGCGGCGTGCCGGAGTGGCTCGAGTTGGACGGCGAAAACCTCAAGGGCCGGGTGGTCCGGGAGCCCCAGCGGGCCGACGTCACCTATCCCATCGAGGAGCAGCTCATCGTCGAGCTCTATTCGAAGTAGGTCCTCTAAGGGACGGGAGCGATCATGCAAGCCTTTCAGATGCCCACGCTCATCGAGTGCAACATCGAGACCCTGACGGACCGCTACGGCGAGTTCGTGGCCCAGCCCCTGGAGCGCGGCTGGGGGATCACCCTGGGCAACGCGCTCAGGCGCATCCTCCTCTCCTCCATCGAGGGGGCGGCCATCTCCGCCGTCCGCGTGGACGGCGTGCTCCACGAGTTCACCTCCATCCCGGGGGTCCTCGAGGACGTCACCGACATCATCCTCAACCTCAAGGCCGTGCAGTTCATCAGCCACTCCGAAGAGCCCAAGACCCTCCGGCTCTCCGTGCGCGGCCCGGCCGAGGTGAAGGCCCGCGACATCCAGCACGACGGCACGGTGCGCATCCTCAACCCCGAGGCGCCCATCGCCACGCTCAACGAGGAGGGGTCCCTGCAGCTCGACCTCATCCTCCAGCGCGGCCGCGGCTACGTCCCCGCCGAGTCCAACAAGGTGCCCGATCCGGCCTTCATCCCGATCGACTCCATCCACTCGCCCGTCCAGAAAGTGAACTACGAGGTGGGCGAGACGCGCGTCGGTGAGGCCACCGACTACGAGCGCCTCAAGCTCGAGGTCTGGACGAACGGGGCCATCACGCCCCAGCAGGCCCTGAACCACGCGGCCACCATGCTCACCCAGCACCTCGATCTCTACCGGGGCCTCACCGGCCCCGACGCGGCCGTCATCCCCCAGGGCACCAAGGTGTCCGGCGGGAGCGACCTCGAGCACCTGCTCGCCACGTCCCTCGAAGACCTGGACCTGACCCCTCGCGTCGCGAAGGCGCTGCAGGCCATCGAGGTGGAAACCCTGCGAGATCTGGTGCGCCTGACGGAGAAAGACCTCCAGGCCATGAAGAACTTCGGCCAGAAGTCCCTCAAGGAAGTGGCCGATCTCCTGGAGTCCAAGAACCTGACCCTCGGCATGAACGTGTGAGGCCCCAATGCGCCATAAGATAGACCACCGTAAACTCGGAAGAACCACGGAGCACCGCATCGCCATGTTGAGGAACCAGGCCATCAGCCTGTTCAAGCATGACCGGGTGAAGACCACCCTCGAGAAGGCGAAAGAGCTCCGGCGCTTCGCCGAGAAACTCATCACGCTCGCCAAGAAGGACACCCTGCACTCCCGCCGCATCGCGGCGCGCGACGTGCACGACCCCGAGGTCCTCAAGAAGCTCTTCGGGACCCTCGGCCCGCTCTACGCGACCCGGCCCGGCGGGTACACGCGCATCGTGAAGCTCGGGTTCCGCAAGGGCGACGGCGCCCAGGTGGCCCTCATCGAGCTCGTGGGCCGCGAGCCCAAGACCGAGGAGAAGCCGGCGAAGGGCAAGGCCAAGAAGGCCGCCGCCCCCGCCGAGGAGGCCGCCGAGGCACCGAAGAAGAAGGCGGCGCCGAAGAAGAAGGCCGCGGCCGACAAGGCCGAGAAGCCCGCCGAGGCCCCCGCCAAGAAGGCGAAGGCCGAGGCTGCTCCGGAGGAGACGCCCGAGGCGTAAGCCCGAGGGAGACGGTCCATGTCTTCCCTGTTCCAAGCCCCCGGGGACGCCTCGCCGCTCGCCGAGCGCGTGCGCCCGCGACGGTGGGAGGACCTGGAAGGCCTCGAGCCGGTGGTCGGTCCCGAGACGCCCATCGGACGGCAGCTGAAGGCGGACACGCTCTCCTCCACGCTCCTCTGGGGTCCTCCCGGCAGCGGGAAGACCACCTTCGCAAAACTCGTCAAGTCCCACACCGGAAGGCCCTTCGTGGGCCTTTCGGCCGTCATGGCCACCCTGAAAGAGGTGCGAGAGGTCATGGAGCGCGCCCGCTCGGGGTGGCGCGGCGACGGCGTCCCGACCATCCTCTTCATGGACGAGATCCACCGCTTCAACAAGGCCCAGCAGGACGCCTTCCTGCCCTACCTCGAGGAGGGCTCGGTGGTCCTCATCGGCACGACCACCGAGAACCCCTCCTTCCACCTGACGCCGGCGCTCCTCTCCCGTTGCCGGGTGGCGGTCTTCAAGGGCCTGGACGAGGAAGGCATCCTGCGCATCCTCGGGCGCGCCCTCAGGGAGGACGCCCTCGTCGCCGAGAAGGGGCGGACCATCCCGGAGGAGGTCCTACGCGACGTGGCGCGCATGGCGTCCGGCGACGCGCGCTTCGCGCTGAACGCCCTGGAGGCGCTGGCCCTCCACTTCCCCGAGGGGCAGGACCTGACCCCCGCCGCCGCGCGGGAGTGGCTCTCCAGCGGGCGGGTGGTCTACGACTGGGGCGGCGAAGAGCACTACAACGTCATCAGCGCCTACCACAAGTCGATCCGAAACAGCGACCCCGACGCCGCCCTCTACTGGCTCTTCCGCATGCTCGAGGGCGGGGAAGACGCCCTCTACATCGCCCGCCGCCTCGTGCGCGCGGCCTCCGAGGACGTGGGGAACGCGGACCCGCAGGCGCTCCGCCGGGCCCTCGACGCCAAGGACGCCATCGACTTCCTCGGCATGCCCGAGGGCGCCCTGGCCCTAGCCCAAGCCACCATCTACATCGCCGCCGCGCCCAAGTCGAACCGCGTCTACCTCGCGCAGAGGGCCGTTGAGTCGGACCTCCGCAAGGGGCACCGCTACCCCGTGCCCCTCGCCCTGCGCAACGCCGTGACGGGGCTCATGGAGGGGCAGGGCTACGGCGAGGGGTACCGCTACGCCCACGACGAGGAGGAGGGGATCGCCGACATGGCATGCCTCCCGGGCCAGCTCGAGGGTCGGGTATACTACACCCCCAAGGAATCCGGGTTCGAGGCCCGCATCCGCGAGTGGATGGCCCTCTGGAAGGAGCGGCGCGCCCGGGCGGCCCGGAGGGAGAAGGGCAAGGCTCCGTGAACCCGGATCGTACATTTGACCTCGCCGTGCCTTCTGTCAAGAATCTGCTTCCAGCGGGGAAGATGCCTCCTCCTCGACGGGGAGGGCCATTCCCTCCCCGCTCCACGGGCAGAGCCCGATGGAGCCTCACCCCTCCCTTGGAGCTCCCTTCGCCTTCGGCTCGGGAGCGACTGGATTTTGTTCGGGACCGAGAGCGGCCCGGTCCAAATGGAATGCTGCCGGCCGGTCTACACAAGCCGCCGGTCGCGGCTGTAAAATCCAGGGTGAAACGCACCTGCTGGCTGGTCCTCATCGCCGTAATGGTCCTCTCCGTCCCGGCATGGGGCCAACGCGTCCTCTTCGTCCCCCTCGCCCAGAGCCAGGGCGCCAACTCCACCGCCTGGATCGGCACGGGGATGGTGGTGGCCCTCAGCGAGGCCCTCACGCAGAACGGCGTGCCGACGGTGCCCTTCGAAGACCTCCGCTCCTACTACGAGCAGGCCGGACTGGTGGACCAGCCCGTGTTCAGCCTCGCCGCCCAGCTCGGCATGGCGCGGCAGATCGGCGCGGGATACCTCGTGGGCGGGTCCTACCAGGTCGCGGGGGACTCCGTGGCCGTGGACGTTCAGCTCTACTCCCTCGCCGGAGACCTCAAACAGGTGGCCTCTTTCAAGGAGACCCAGAGTCTCCAGGAGCTCCTCGCGCTAACCGAGAAGCTCTCCCGAGACCTCTCGGGTGCCCTGGGACGGTCGTGGACTCCGCCACCACCCGTGAGCCCCCAGGCCTTCGAGTCCTACATCCGCGGGCGCATCGCGGAGGACGCCACGCTCCAGGAGGTCTTCTTCCGAAAGGCCCTGGAGGTCCAGCCCGATTACTACGACGCCATGTGCTACCTGGCCATCGTGCTGCGGGAGTCGGGCCGCATCAGCGAGGCCACGACGTACTTCGTCCAGCTCGAGCCCAAGGCCTACTCGAAGGCCTACCTCGGCCTCGTAAACCTGGCCCAGATCCGAATGGACCAGGGCAAGCTGCCCCAGGCGCGGGCCCTCATCCTCAAATCGCTCAAAGCCTCCGAGAGCGCCGAGGGCCACATCGCCATGGCCCAGTGGTACCAGCGCCAGAACAAGAACAAGGAGGCCCTCACGGAGCTCAAGGTGGCGGAGCGGTTCGGCACCCACCAGGACGAGATCGACGTCCTGAGGCGCCAGATCGGCGACGGCGACAAGGCGCCTCAGACCCAGACGCCGCCGGCGGTCGCGCCCACGGCCGCACCGCCCGCAACAACGTCACAGCCTCAGGCCCCTGCGAGGGTCCCGGTGGATCCCGCCCCTGCTTCGGTGCTAGCCCCCACGCCACCGCCGTCCCAGTCCGAGGCGCCCCAGCCCGAAGCGCCATCGCCTCCGCCGCCCTCCGCCACTGGTCCGGCGCCCGCCGGAAAGTAGGTCTGCGGGACAGGCACGGAGGCGCGCCGTGACCTACGCCATTCTCACCCTAGGTTGCAAGCTCAACCAGGCGGACTCGGCCGTGGTGGCGGGGCGCCTGGGCGGCCCTGCGCACGCCACGGCGCCCGAGGAGGCCGACCTCGTCGTCCTCAACACGTGCACCGTCACGCACAAGGCCGATCGGGAGGCCCATCGCCTACTGCGCGCCATCCGGAGGCGCAACCCGCGCGCCCTCGTGGCGGTGATGGGCTGCGCCGCCAAGCTGGACGCCGAATCGTTCCGTGCCATGCCCGAGGTGGACGCCGTCCTCGAGTCCGGGCAGTCGCTCGAGTCCTTCCTGGAGGCACACGCCCCCGACCCAGCCTCCCGCCAGCACGCCTGCGTGCCCTATTTCGGCGACCGGACGCGTGCCTTCCTCAAAGTCCAGGAGGGGTGCAACTTCCCGTGCACCTACTGCATCATCCCGACGGTCCGCGGTCCCTCGTGCTCGGTGCCTCCCGACCGGATCGCGGAGGACATGCGGCATCTGCTGGCTGCGGGCTACCGCGAGGTGGTCCTCACGGGGATCAACACGGGCGAGTACGGGAAGGACCTGGGCCTCGCCGGCGGATTGCCCGCCCTCGTGGAGAGCCTCCTGGGGATTCCCGGGGAGTTCCGGATCCGCCTCAACTCGGTGGAGCCCCGGGCCGTCACCCCCGCCCTGCGCGCCCTGATGCGGCGCGAATCGCGCCTCTGCCCGCACCTGCAGATTCCCCTGCAGAGCGGTTCGGACGCCGTGCTCGCCGCCATGAAGCGGAACTACCGCGCGGGATTCTATGCGGACCTGCTGCGCGCCGTGGCGGAGGAGGTCCCCGGCGTGGCCCTCGGCGCGGACGTCCTCGTCGGGTTTCCCGCCGAGACCGGGCGCGACTTCGAGGCCACGCTCGCCCTCGTGGAGGACCTGCCCCTCGCCTTCGTCCACGCCTTCTCCTACTCGCCGAGGCCCGGAACGCCCGCGGCGGCGCTCCCGCCCCTCGCACCGGTGGAGGTCGCCTCGCGCACGGCCCGCCTCAGAGCCCTCGGCGTGGCGAAGACGCGCTCCTTCTCGGTGTCCTTCGCGGGCACCACGCGGCGGGCTCTCACCCTCATGCCCGAGCCCTCCTCGGGGCGCGCCCTCACGGACAACTACCTCGACGTGGCCGTGGAGGAGCGACTCCCCGCGAACCGGTTCGTGGATCTGCATCTTTCAATGGGCGAGTGCGGCGAGCTCATGGGGCGGCCGGCGGCGGACTGAAACGCCTACCAGAACAGGCTCCGGATGGGGAACCCGCGCTCGGCCGCCGAGAGGAAGGCCGGGTGCCACGATTCCTCCCCGCCCCATCCCTTCGAATAGCCCGCGAGCAGGGCCCTCCACGGCTCCTCGGGCCAGGCTTGGCCGTGGCGGTGCTGCAGCTTGTGGAGGGAGCGGCAGAGCCTGAGGAGGTTGTGCCGGCGCGTCGAGGGAGCGGGCGGGCCTTCGGTCCAGCTCGAATGACGAAGGTCGATGAGGAGGGGGAGCGGCGCTCGGGTGAAGAGGAGGTTGCCCGCGTTCAGGTCGCCGTGGAGAACCCCCGCGCGGTGGAGCCCCGCCACCGCCTCGCCGGCCCGGCCGAGGACCTCCGCGTCGAGCTCGCCCTCCCGCCACAGGTCGGCCAGGGAGCGGCTCGGGAGGTGGGCCTCGGTCATGGCGAAGGCCCGGAAGCCGAGCGGGCACCCGTGCAGCAGGAGGGCCACGGGTCGAGGCGCCAATCCCCGTTCCGCCAGGTGGAGGCCCAACGCCCACTCCTTCAGGAAGGGACCCTTGGCGAGGTAACGGTCCGGCATGAAACCGGAGAGGCGGCCCCCCCGGCGCTCGCGCTTCAAGACGAGATCCCGCCCCTCGAGGCGCAGCAGGCGGGCCGAGCCCCTTCCGCCCGGCAGGGCCTGGGCGCCCTGCCAGAGGGCGGGGAGCCCTCGACCGGCGAGGGCGTCGCAGAGCGCGATCGGAAGGGTCGGGTCGAGGCGGAGATCCTCCATCGCTTCACCTTACGGCCTCGGGCACGCGCAGGGCAAGCCGCGGCACCCTGGTGGGGTTCAGGCGGAGCCTGCCCGCGCGTAGAATGGGGGCGGAGGGAACGGATGCCACAGCTCGTCGTCATCGGGGGTATGGCCGCAGGGATGAGCGCCGCGAGCAAGCTCCGGCGCGAGCGCCCCGAGTGGTCCGTGCGCGTTCTGGAGGCCGGCCCCGACCTCTCCTTCGGCGCGTGCGGCCTGCCCTACTGGATGGGAGGCGAGGTGGCGGGTGCTGAAGACCTGGTGGCGCTAAGTGCCGAGGAGACGGCCCGCCGGGGCATCGAGGTGCGTCTGCGCCAACGCGTCCTCGGCCTCATGGAGGGCAAGAAGCGCCTGAGGGTCGAGGACCTGGCCTCGGGCAGGACCTACGAGGAACCCTACGACGCGCTCCTCATCGCCACGGGCGCACGGGCTCTCCTCCCCGACCTGAGGGGCCTGGACGCGGAGAACGCCTTCACGTTGCACGACCTGGGCGACGGCCGGCGCATGGAGCGCTATCTGTCGGAACGGCGGCCCCGCACGGCGGTCATCTGGGGCTCGGGATACATCGGCCTCGAGATGGCCGAGGCCCTCGCGGGACGGGGCGTGGCCGTGACTCTCATCAATCGTTCGGTGCGGCTCATGCGCGGCCTCGTGCCGCCCCTGCGCGACCGCCTCCAGCGGGAGCTCGAGGACCGCGGCGTGCGCGTCCTCCTCGGCACGCAGGTTCTCGAGGCGGTTCGCGACGGGAAGGAAATCGCTCAGCTCAGGACCGACCGGGGCGACCTCCCCGCGGACCTCCTCCTGGTCGCCACGGGGGTGAAGCCCGCCACCGGGTTCCTGCAAGGCTCGGCCGTTCCGCTCGCCGAAAACGGCGCCATCCGCGTGGACGAGAGGTGCGCCACGGGCGTCCACGGCGTCTGGGCGGCGGGGGACTGCTGCGAGGTGCGCCACCTCGTCACGGGCCGCCCCGTCTACTTCCCCCTGGGCACCACCGCCAACAAGATGGGGCGTGTGGCCGGGGCCAACATCGCCGGGGCGCGGGAGCGCTTCCCGGGGATCGTCGGCACGGCCATCGCGCGAGTCTTCGGCCTCGAGGTGGGCGTAACGGGGCTCTCCCCCGCGGAGGCGCGGGAGGCGGGGTTCGATCCCGTGAAGGCGTTCGCCGAAGCGGGCACGCGCGCCGGCTACTACCCGGGAGGCGGAAGCACCCTCGTCCACCTCACGGCGGACCGTCGGGGCCTCCTCCTGGGGGCCCAGGTGGCCGGGCCCGAGGGCGTCAAGGGACGCATCGACACGGTGGCCGCGGCGCTCACGGCGGGCATGAAGGTGGAGGACCTCTCCATGCTCGACATGGCCTACGCGCCGCCTTTCGCGCCCGTGTGGGACCCGCTGCTGGTGACAGCGGGGGCTCTGAAAAGAAAGCTGGGACGATAACGCAAACGAGCTGGAGAGCTGGAGAGAGAGAAGCGGAGAAGCTTGACCTAGCGGAGGCGGAGCCAGAGGTCGCCCAGGCCCGCCAAGAACAGCCCGATCGAGATGTACCCGTTCACGGTGAAGAAGGCGGCGTTGATCCGGCTCAGGTCCGAGGGCCGGACGATGAGGTGCTCGTAGAGGAGCGCCAGCGCCGTCGCGCCCACCGCCCCCCAGAAAATCCAGCCGCATCCCACCGACCACGCCGCCACACCGATGCAGACCACCGCCGCGGCGTGGAGGAGCGCCGACACCCAGAGCGTGGACACCACGCCGAACCGCGCGGGCCAGGAGTGCAGCCCCTGGGCCTCGTCGAAGGCCCGGTCCTGCAGGGCGTAGATGGTGTCGAACCCGCCGATCCAGGCCGTGAGCGCCGCACAGAGCCACCACGCGGGTGCCGAGCCCTGCAGGGTCCCCGTCACGGCGATCCAGGCGCCAGGCGCCGAAATGCCGTCCGCGAACCCGAGAATCAGATGGCAGAGCGGCGTGAACCGCTTGGTGTAGCTGTACCCGAGGATCACCGCGAGGGCGAGGGGCGAGAGGGCGAGGCAGAGGGGGTTGAGCCACCACGCGGCGGCGAAGAGGACCGCCACGGAGGCTGCGAAGAACCCCCACGCGAAGGGCAGGCTCACGGCGCCCGTGGAGAGGGGCCACCTGGAGGTCCTGGGGTTGAGGACGTCGTACTTCCGGTCCGCGAGGCGGTTGAAGGTCATGGCCGCGGAGCGCGCGCCCACCATGGCGAGGAGGACGCCGAGGGACACCCGCCATCCCGGCCACCCCTTGGCCGCCCACGCCATGGCGAGGAGCGCGAAGGGCAGGGCGAAGACCGTGTGGTGGAACTTGATCATGTCCAGCACGGCCGCCAGGCGCCTGAAGAAGGGCATCCGCCTACTTCCAGCGGCTGGAGAGGGACGAATCCAGGCCCAATTGGTCCAGTAGGCGCATGAAGAAGTGGTCCATGAGGTCCTCGAGGGTCGAGGGCCCCTGGTAGAAGGCGGGGACGAAGGGTGCGATGGTGGCGCCCGCCTCTTTCAGGGTCGTGAGGGCGCGCAGGTGGATGAGGGAGAGGGGCGTCTCGCGGGGGACGATGACGAGGGGCCGCCCCTCCTTGAGAGCGACCTCCGCGGCCCGGTGGCAGAGGTTCCTCCCGGCGCCCGCGGCGAGGGTGCCCACGGTGGACATGCTCGCGGGCAGGACCACGGTCCCGTCCACTTTGAAGGAGCCCGAGGCGATGCACGCGTCGAGCTGGGTCTCCCTGTAGAGGGTCAGCTTGGCCCGGTGGCGCAGCTTCTTCAGCTCCGCGTCGAGGCGCTTGCCCTCCTCGCGCCACAGGACGAGCTCGAAGGCGTCGGAGCCCACGAAGTGCACGGCGGAGACGCCCTCGTGGTCCAACAGGTGGCCCAGGAAACGGAGGGCCATGCGGGCCCCGCTCGCACCGGTGGCGATGAGGACGAGGGTCTTCCCGGGCGCGGTGCTGTTCGGATGGGCGGGTCGACGGGCCATGCGTGCCTCCGGGGGTAGCCAGGCGCTCCCCACCCCATTGTAACCGCGCCGGCGCCAAGTTGCCTCCCGACGCCGGTCCCGCCTACAATGTCGCGGGAGGCCGAGGGTGGGAGCGTCGGCTCAAAGGGTCCTCACAGACGGCGACGTGGTGAACCTGGTCCTCGGCGGCGACCGGGAGGCCTTCTCCCTGCTCGTCGAGCGCTACCAGAAGGGTCTCGCGACCTACATCTTCCACATGGTCCACCATTACGAGGAGGCCCTCGAGCTGACCCAGGAGGTCTTCATCAAGGTCTTCGAGAACATCGACCACTACGACGGCCAGTACAAGTTCTCCACCTGGCTCTACAAGATCGCGAGCAACCACACCATCGACCACATCCGCCGCCAGCACATGACCACGACGCCCATCCAGGAGACGGCGGAGGACGGCAGCACGGTGGACCTGCCCCTCGAGAGCGCAACCCTCAGCCCCCTCGACGCGTACCACAACAAGGCGCTCCTGGGGCAGGTGCAGAAGGCCGTGGACGAGCTCCCCGCCGACTACCGCGAGCTCATCGTCCTGCGACACTTCAACTTCCGGTCCTACGAGGAGATGGCCAAGATCACCGGCCTCCCCCTGGGCACGGTGAAGAACCGGATCTTCCGGGCGCGGCAGATCCTGATGGAGAAGCTCAAGGATTTCCGATAGCGAGGTGAGGCCCGTGACCGAGCGCGACGAGAAGCCCTGCCAGAAGGTCCTCGAGCTCCTCCCCCGCTTCATCGAGGACGACTTCTCCCTCCAGGAGTCCGAGGAGGTGCGCGAGCACCTGCAGACGTGCGCCTCCTGCCGGACCGAGTACGACGCCATGCGGAGCCTCGTGGAAACTCTCGAGACCCTCCCCGTCCTGGACGTGCCCTCCTCGTTCAAGGAGGCCGTCATGAAGCACCTGCCCCCGGCGTCCAAACCGGACAAGCCGTGAGCGAACGCACCGAAGCCCAGAGAGACCTGGCGAGGAACCGCCAGGCCTTCCACCTGTACGAGATCGGCGAGCGCTTCGAGGCGGGCATGGCCCTCCTCGGCCCCGAGGTGAAGTCCATCCGCGAGGGGAAGGTCCAGCTCAAGGACGCCTACGCCCGCATCGAGGGGGGCGAGGCCTGGCTCTACCAGTGCCACGTCTCGCCGTACAGCCACCACACCCACGAGGGTCTCACGCCCATCGACCCCATGCGCAAGCGGAAGCTCCTCCTCCACAAGCAGGAGATCCTGAAGCTCAAGGGCCGGGTGGAGGAGCGAGGCCTCAGCCTCGTGCCCCTCCGGCTCTTCCTCTCCAAGGGCAAGATCAAGTGCGAGCTCGGCCTCGGCCGCGGCAAGAAGACCTACGACAAGAAGGACGCCCTCAAGGAGCGCGACCTCGACCGGGAGCAGGCGAGGGCGATGAGGGAA
>JBBIUU010000041.1:0-25070 GCA_037440125.1 Acidobacteriota bacterium | reverse complement strand
CCGCCTTCGTCGCGCCGCCCCAGGAGATGGCCGCGGCCCAGCCCGCGCCCGTGCAGGCTCCTCCCCCTGCCGAGCCCAAGGCGGCCGCCCCGTCCCTCGACCAGATCAAGGTCGACCTCTCTCCCATCGACCCCAAGGCCTCCAAGGAGTTCAAGGGCTACCAAGACCTCTTCGTCGCCCAGGATTCGACCCAGCATCCCGCCGAGGCCAAGACCCTCATGGCGGGCGGCGTACCGCTCTCCTTCAAGGAGAAGACCATCTCGGGCGGCGAGGCCAAGTACACGGGCGAGCCCATCTCCCTGAGCCTCAAAGACGCGGACGTCAAGGACGTGCTGCGCGTGTTCCACGACATCTCCAAGATGAACATCGTGGTCCACCCCGGCGTCCAGGGTAAGGTCACCGTGGACCTCGAGAACGTCCCGTGGGACCAGGCGATGGACATCATCCTCAAGAACAACGGCCTGGACTACATCTACGAGAACAACGTCATCTGGGTGGCCCCCGCGCAGGAGATCGCGCGCCGGTTCGCCGACGTCCAGCGCCTCCAGAAGGAGCGCCTGAACGCCGAGGAGCCCATCACCTTCACCAAGCGGCTCTCCTACGCGAAGGCCATGAACATGGCCGCCATCGCCAAGCGGTTCATGTCGGACCGCGGGAACATCATCATCGACGAGCGGACCAACACCATGATCATCGAGGAAGTGCCCTCGAAGAAGGACTCCCTCGTCAAGCTGATCGACTCCCTCGACACGGCGACGCCGCAGGTCCTCATCGAGGCGCGCATCGTCGAGACGAACATCACGTGGGACCAGTCCTTCGGCATCGTGTGGAGCGGCAACTGGTACACCTCCCGCCAGGGTGGCAACTACGTGACCACCAACCAGGGCGCCACGCCGACGGGGGCCAACTCGGCCGCCGCACACAACTTCAACAACTCCACGGGCTGGCCGAACTCCGGTACGGGCGACTTCGCGGTCACCCTCCCACCGACTGCCTCCAACGGGTTCATCGACCTGGTCCTGGGCAACACCTCGGGCTCCTTCTTCCTCGACGTCCGCCTTGCCGCCATGGAGAACTCCGGCCGCGGCCGCGTCCTCTCCGCCCCGCGCATCGTGACCCAGGACAACGAGAAGGCCAGCATCGAGACGGGCCGGCAGATCCCCATCCGGATCGCCACCTCCGACAAGCTGTCGGTGGTCTTCGTGAACGCCACCCTAAAGCTTGACGTGACGCCGCAGATCAGCGCCGACGGCAACGTGAACATGGTGGTGGACGTGACGAACGACTCGGTGGACTTCGCCCACCAGGAGCCCGGTTCCCCGCCGCCGATCCTGAAGAAGGAGGCCAAGACCTCCCTTAAGGTCCGCGACGGCGCCACCGCGGTCATCGGCGGCGTGTTTGTGACGAACGAGGGCATCTCCCAGAGCGGACTGCCCTTCCTGTCCAAGATCCCGGTCCTCGGCTGGCTGTTCAAGAACCGGACGAAGAGCCGCCAGAACGAGGAACTGCTGATCTTCCTCACGCCGAAGATCGTCAGGTAGGAGCGAATGAAAAAAAAAAGCCTCGCACACCTAGGATGGATTCTCGCTGCCGCTGTGCTCTTGACGGGGTGCGGGAGCAATAAAAACATCAACCCCGAGTCGGAGCTGGTCTTCCTCGGGGCGAGCCCGGCTCAGGCGAACATATCGGTAACCGTTCCCGCCGACACCGTGACCTACTGGGTGTTCAGGGTCAGCCTCACCGATTCGAACCTGTCCATGGTGCCCTCCGACGCTTGGACGCTGGACAGCTATTCGGTGTCCTACTCCATCGTGAACGACCCGGGCCACCACCTCTCCGAGCTCCCCACGGACTACAGCAAGAAGGCCAACCACCAAGTGGCTCCCGGTCCCGCCACGCGCTACCCCGTCCAGATGGTCTCAGCGGCCTACCTCAGCAACATCGCGCAGGGTTTCGTCGGGACGGCGGACGTGGCCACGGTCAAGGTCCACGTGGTCTTCAAGACCCACCGGAACAAGGATGGCTACCGGCAGACCGTCAACGGGAAGTACATCATGAACCTCGGAAGCTTCTGATGGCCCCACCGACCCTGATCGAGCTCGAAGATGAACTGAAGCGGGACCCGAGGTCCCGCAGGTTCTTCGAACTCGCCAGGGAGTATCAGAAGGCCGGGCGCCTGGCAGAAGCCATGGGCCTCTGCGAGAAGGGGCTCGCCAGCTACCCGAACCATTGGCAGGCCCGCCTTCTCCTGGCCCAGCTCTATGTCACCCGGGGCAACCTGGAAGCCGGGCGGGACATGGTCGGCAAGGTCCTCCTCGCCATGCACGACAGCGTTCCCGCGAATCACCTCGCGGCGGAGATCCACTGGGCGCTCGGCGACAGGGAGCGGGCGCGCAAGCACTTCCAGATCGTGGACCTTCTCGAGCCGGGGAGGGCCGGTGTTCGAGAACGCCTGGCCGAGCTGCTCCTTCCCACGGCGGCTCCCGAGCGGGCGGCGGTCGAAGAATCCCCGCTGGACCTCCAGCCCCTCGACGAGGCACCCTCGGCGCCCGCGCCTTCCGCGGCCGCCGCGATCCCGACGGAGGCTCCGGCCTCAGCGCAGGAAGCCCGCCTCGAGTTCGAACCGTTGGTCGCTGCACCTCAGCCCCTGCCCGTGAAAGAGCCGACGCGGGGGCCGGAAGGAGGACGGGTCCCCGAGGGGGGCGTGTCCCACGAGCCTATCCCCGAAGAGCTCTCACCGGCGGAGCCCGCGGCCGGGCCCTGGCATGAGACCGAGGACCACGCAGCCGAGCTCGAGGCCGACACGGCGAGCTTCGCCACGGTGCTGGACCCTTCGGCCGCCGGAGAGGAGACGGGCCCCGTAGCGGCCGCCGACCTCCCACCGGGCGTGCCGTTCCCCGCGGCGGCCCCGCCCGCGCCTCCGGAGACCGCCCTCCCCGACGAGGTTCCCCTCTCCGAGGAGGAGTTCGCGCCCCGGGGCGGGGAAGAGGGGGTCGAGGCGGGGATGAACACGTTCACCCTCGCCGAGCTCTACGAGCGGCAGGGCTACCCCGAGAAGGCCGTGGAAATCTACCAGCGGATGCTCCTGCTCGACCCCGAGAACGCCTCCATTCACGCCCGCATCCGCACGCTGATGCAGCGCATGGTGGGGGAGGCCCCCGAGGCCCCGGCCGTCCACCAGGAGGACGTGGAGAAGGCCCTGCGGCAGAAGCGGGTCCTGGCGCTCCAGGCCTGGCTGCGCAGGGTGAGGGAGGGGAGAAATGTTTGAGGCCATCTTCCAGGAGCTCGAGCGGTCCCTGCCCGGGGTCGTCGCCGCGGCCGTCGTCGGCGACGATGGCATGGAGGTGGAGTGCCACGTGTGCGAGGAGGTTCCCCATGAGGTCATGAGCGCGGAGCTCAACGGCGTCATGAGGAACCTGCACCGCATCCAGGAGGAGCAGGATCTGGGCCGGATCGGCGAGGTCGTCGTCCGGACCGAGAAGCAGAACATCCTGCTCGTGTCGCTCGCGGGAGGGCTCTTCCTCCTCCTGGCGACCTCGCCTGCGGTCCCGACGGGGAAGGCTCGGTACGAGGTCCAGCGCCGGATGCACCGCTTCGCGGAGCTGATCGGCTGACCGTCTCTCGAGGGGCGTCCCTCCGCGGACTTGCCGCGGGTGGGGGCCCTCTGCTATCTTGTGGCTCCCAGGGCAAGGCTCGAACCAGGCGAGAGCCGCGCGGCGTGGGCGGCGGAACCCCTGGGTCTGTTCCGGCCGGCCTCCACCGGCCGTGGCTCGACGAGGAGGGGAATCCGATGGGCATCATCATCAGCAACCAGATCCGGAAGGGCGTGAAGCTTCTCATCGACGGAGACGCCTACGAGGTCGTCGATGCGGATCACGTGAAGCCCGGCAAGGGATCGGCCTTCACGCGCGCCCGCGTGCGCAGCATGCGCACGGGCCAGGTCCTCGAGAAGACCTACAAGGCCGGCGACAAGGTCGAAACCGCTGAGACGCAGGAAACCAAGATGCAGTTCATGTACAAGGACCCCGATGGGTTCCATTTCATGGACCAGACCACCTACGAGCAGGTGACGATCCCGGAAGATGTGATCGGAGATATGGTGGTCTACCTGCTCGAGAACGCCGAGGTGAACGTCCTTCTCCACGACAATGCGCCCATCGGTGTGGAGTTGCCCAACTTCGTGATCCTCACCATCGTGGAGACGGACCCGGGCTTCAAGGGCGACACGGTCTCGGGCGGCAAGCCCGCGAAATGCGAGACGGGCGCCGTGGTGAGCGTGCCCTTCCACCTGAGCACGGGCGACAAGATCATGGTGGACACGCGGACCAACGCCTACCTGAAGAAGATGTAGGGTTCCGGCAGGCGACGAAGACCGAGGGCGGCCGCGAGGCCGCCCTTCTCGTTGCACGCGAGGGCCCGCAAGTCCGAGGCCGACGGGTCGCCAAGAGGAAGAGGCCGGGGATCGCTCCCCGGCCTCGGTCGTTTCTCGTGACGGTGGATCTAGAAGATCTTCCCGCGGATGGGGATAATGATCGCCTTCTTGTTGGTGTCGATGGTGATGGTGCCGTTGAAATCGCCCTCCTTCACGGGGGGCTTGATCTTCACCTGGATGCTGTAGCGCTGGTTGGGCGTGATCGCCGTAGAGGTGGCCTCCACGAAAGGCAGGGAGGAGGTCACCTTCTTCACCTCGAGATCCGCCGCCTGTTCGAAGGACACCGTGATCGTCTTGTTGAGGCTCACGTCCTCAGGGTGCTCGTTCACGAAGGACTTGCTCAGGCCCGAGTAGACGAGCTCCGTGGGGTACACGGTGAGGGGCTCGCGGATCGTCCCGTAGACGCTGATGACGACGCTGGGGGCCTTCGGGTGCGTGGTGGAGAGCGTG
The DNA here is from genome assembly GCA_037440125.1 of Acidobacteriota bacterium. Lineage (GTDB taxonomy): Bacteria > Acidobacteriota > UBA4820 > UBA4820 > DSQY01 > JAKAJA01. The sequence goes on along the minus strand of JBBIUU010000041.1, from coordinate 20,188 downwards.
AAGCGGCCGCTGATGGGGCCCACCGGGTGGTCGGCGGGGAGGAGGACCTTGAACTCGGCGGATTTCTTGTCCGAGGCGAGCTTGACCTCGTACTTGAGGGCCGGGTCGTCGGCGTTGATCTGCGTGATCTCGAAGGGGGATCCGTCTTCGGACTTCAGCGTGAAGACCTTCTCCATGGGCTGGCCCTTGAACACGAGCCCGAGCTGCTGGTACTCGGCGGGCTCGACGTTCAGGATGGCCTTCACCGTGGCCTTGATCGCGAGCTGGAAGTTGGCCATCTTCGCGTCGTTCGTGGTGACCGAAATCATCTTCTGGATGGGGCCGGAGAAGTTGGCCGTGTTCACCGTGGCGGTGATCTTCCCGCTCTTCCCGGGGGCGATCTGCTTGTCGAACTCGGTGACGGTGCAGCCGCAGGCGGGCTGGACGTGGGTGATCTCCAGCGTCCCCTTGCCCTTGTTCTCGACGACGAAGTCGTGCTTGATCTGGTCGCCCTTGTTCACGGTGCCCGCATCGAACTCGGTGTCCTTGATGACCATCTCGGGCTGGTCGCCGGTGGGGGCGGGAGCGGGTTGGGCCTGGGCCGTGGGCGGATTGCCAGGAGCCGGGATGACCTGAACGGTGGGGGCCTTCTGGGGTGCGGGCTGGGCTTGCGGAACGTCACCCGCGAGCGTGGCCGCCGAGAAGGCGAAGGTGAGGGCCAATACCAGCAACGCCACGACGATCGACCGGGAACCTCTGACCATGCTGTAACCTCCTAGGACTCAGTGCGTTAGTGTAGGACGGTTGCGAGGATCGGTCAAGGTCCTTGCACCCGATGTTACAAACCTCTCATCCAGCAAACTCTATTCCATGAGGGCAAGCCCGAAGTTGCATGGGGTCTCGTACAGGAGTCTTGCGTCGACGCCAAAAATGTTACTGTTGGCAACGGTTTTCTACGGATACCGGGTCCCCCAGCCGAGCTTCTCCCGCAGCAGGGCGAAGTAGCCCCTGTGGGGGCTTACCACGAGCGGGACGGGATGGGGGGACCTCTCCACGCGGAGGCGGTCGCCGTTCTTGACGGGTGTGCCCGTCTGCCCGTCCGCCGTCAGGTACACCTCCTCCGAGCCGTGGAGGAGGGTGATGTCGATGGGGTGGCGGCCGTCGAGCACGATGGGCCGCATCGTGAGGGCGTGGGGGCAGAGGGGCGCGAGGACGACCCCCTCGAGGCCCGGCGTGAGGATGGGGCCGCCGGCGGAGAGGTTGTAGGCCGTGGACCCCGTGGGCGTCGCCACGATCAGCCCGTCGGCGCGCATGTTGGTGAGCCACTCGCCCCCCACATCGATGCGGACCTCGATCATCCGCGCCAGGGCCGACTTGTTGACCACCGCATCGTTCATGCACCGGTAGGTGTCGATGACGGCTCCGTCACGGTGGAGCGAGGCCTCGAGGACCATGCGCGGCTGGACCGTGGCTTTCCCCTCCAGGCAGAGGTCGAGGGTCGAGACCATCTCGGGCAGCGAGATCTCGGCGAGAAAGCCCAGCGAGCCGAGGTTCACGCCCATGACGGGGACGGGCCGTTCGCCGAGGTGCCTCGCCACGCTCAGCAGCGTGCCGTCTCCCCCGAGGACCACCACGAGGTCTACGAGGGCGGGCATCGCGGGGCGGTCGGCCACGCGGTAGCCCCGGCGCGTGGAGAGCTGGTCGGCGACCGGGTCGAGGATCGCCTCCGCGCCCCTGGCCTCGAGGTGGGTCAGGAGCTGGTCGAGCGCCTCCAGCCGGCCCGTGGGCCGGGGTTTGGCGACGACGCCGACGACGGGGCGGGTTGGGTCCTTCACGGGGCCTGGCCCTCCGTGGGCACGAGGTGGAGGAAGAACTCCACGTTCCCTTTGGGCCCGCGTACGGGGCTCTCGAGGGTGCCGAGGTGAGTATACCCCAGGGCCGCCGCGGCCGCGCGGACCTCCTCGAGGGCCCGTTCGCGGACGTCCGGGTCCTTCACGACGCCCCGCCCACGGGCCACCTCGCGACGGCCCGCCTCGAACTGCGGCTTGACGAGCGCGAGCACTCGCGCGCCCGGCGCGCTGGCGCGGAGGGCCGGGAAGATGAGCTTGAGGGAGATGAAGGACGCGTCGACGGTGACGAGGTCGACGGGCTCGGGGAAGAAGCCGGCCCCGAGGTTCCGCGCGTTCACACCCTCCATGCAGACCACCCGGGGGTCGTCACGGAGCGCCTGGTCGAGCTGGCCGTGGCCCACGTCGAGGGCGTAGACCCGGGAGGCGCCGTGCTGGAGGAGGCAGTCCGTGAACCCTCCCGTGGACGCGCCCACGTCGGCGCACACGGCGCCCGACAACGGTGGGGCGAAGGCCTCGAGCGCGGCCTGGAGCTTGAGCCCCCCGCGGCTCACGTAGGGGCAGGCCTTCCCTCGGACGGCGAGGGAGGCGCCCTCCGGCAGGAGATGGCCGGGCTTCTCGACACGAACCTCGCCCAAGTAGACGAGGCCCGCGAGGACCAAGGCCTGGGCCTTCTCCCTCGAAGGGGCGAGGCCCTGTTCGACGAGCAGCTTGTCAGCACGTTGTTTCATCCTGGATTCTTCGCTTCAGGGAGGCGGGAGTCTCGGGAATCGCGGCGCGGGAATGTCTCACGAATGGAGACAGGTTGAATGGAGGAATCCAGGATGGCCTTCGCCCCTGGTGCTTTCGCCAGGGGCGGAGGCACCAAGGGTGGGGTGAGGCTCCGTCGGGCTCCGCCCGCGGAGCGGGGAGGGAATGGCCCTCCCCGGGGAGCAACAAAGCATTTGACCGTCAAGAAGGCTCCCTCGCTTTAACCACTATCATCAAATTCCGAGAAGATCTGGAGTTAGGCGTGGCGGCTGCTGACGAAGTGGGCGATCTCCCTCAGGTCGCGGCCGCGCGGCTCGAAGACCGCGGCGGCCCTCAGGGCGTCGCTCAGGAGGCGCTCCACCTCGCGGCGGGACTCCTCCAGACCCCAGAGGGCGGGGAACGTGGCCTTCCCCTGGGAGGCGTCCTTCCCTGGCGTCTTGCCCAGGGCCTCGGCGCTCTCCGTCTCGTCCAGGATGTCGTCCACGATCTGGAAGGCGAGGCCGATGGAGGCCCCGTAGGTCGAGAGGGCCTTCCGCTGGGAAGCGCTCGCCCCGGCCCAGATCGCGCCGGCGAGGACGGCGGCCTGCAGGAAGCGGCCCGTCTTGAGGTTGTGCAGAGTGGTGAGGTCCTTGGGAGAGATGGCGCCGCCCGAGCCCGTCTGGAGGAGGTCCATGGCCTGGCCGCCCGCCATGCCCTCGGAGCCCAGCGCCGCGAGGACCTCCTTCGCGGCCCGGTTCCGCCTCGCCAGCCACCTGCTGCCCTTGGGCTCGGCGCAGAGGAGGTGCGCGCCGAGGGTCTGGAGCGCGTCCCCCGCCAGGATCGCCATGCCCTGGCCGTAGACGACGTGGCACGTGGGCTTGCCGCGCCGCAGGTCGTCGTCGTCCATGGCGGGGAGGTCGTCGTGGATGAGGCTGTAGGTGTGCAAGAGCTCGAGGGCCGCGGCCGCGGGGAGGACCGCCTCGGGTTCCCTGCCGCCGCACGCCTCGTAGGCCACCAGAGCCAGGATGGGCCTGAGGCGCTTGCCGCCCGCCACGACGCTATAGCGCATGGCCTCGTGGAGATTCTTCGGCTGGCGGGTGGCCTTGGGCAGGACCCCGTCGAGAGCCTTCTCGACCTGGGGGGCCCACCGCTCGAGCACGGCGGGCGTCACGGGCCTTCGCCCTCCTCGTCGGCGGTCTCCAAGGGGACCTCGCGGGGCGGGTCGTCCTCCAACAGCTGGGTCACTTTCATGGAGACCGTCTTGAGGGAGGTTTGCAGCTCCCGGCTCAGGCGGATCCCCTCCTCGAAGAGGACGAGGCTCTCCTCGAGGGGCAGACTGCCGTCCTCGAGCTTCCTGACGATTTCCTCGAGGGCCTTGAGCTGGCCCTCGATGCCCTGCTTCTTCGACGCTCTGGCCATGGGCTACTCCAGCGGGACGACGAAGGGGTCCTTGATGCCCGCTTTGGCGAGGGCCTCCTGGGCCTTCACGGCGGAGGCGCGGTCGGGGAAGCCCTTGGCGACGACCTTGAACTTCCCGTCCTTGCTGAGGACGGCGGCCTGGTAGTGGAGCGATTCGAGCCGCGCGGCGATCTCCTTGGCCTTGGATTGCTCCGTGAAGGCACCCACCTGCACCCCGTACGCGCCGTGGGCCGGTGCGGGGGCGCTCTTCGGGGCGGTCTCGGCCTTGGGAGGCGGCGGGGTCTCGGGCCTGGTCGATTTTTCCTCACCCGGTGCCGGGGCAGAGGGCGCAGGCGAAGCCGGCGCAGCGGCGGGGACCTCGGCCGAGGGCGCAGGAGCGCGCTGGACCTGCGTTTCGGGGAGGGGCGCCTGAGGCGCGGGCGCGGGACGGCCTCCGGGGGACTCGGGGCTGAAGGTGTCCTTCTGGACCTGCTCCTCCTTGAGCACGGTGGGCCCGCTCCTCGCCGTCGAGTCGCCGGGGGACGGGCGGGGCGAGAAGAGCCACGAGGCCGCGACCACCAGGAGGGTCAGGGCCGCCACGCCGGCGGCGATCCAGAGCAGCTGCCTGAGGCCGGGGCGGCCCGCGTCGTCCGACATGTCAGTTCCCCCCCGCGGAAGCCGAGGCCTTGTTCTTGATGTAGGCCCGCACGGCCTCGCGCCGGTCCGGCTCGAGGCGGCGGTCCGATTCCAGGACGAGCGCGTAGAGCGCCTCCTCGAGGAAGGACTGGAGCGCCGCGGGCCGTGAGGCTTCGTCGAGGCCGCGCAGGGCGTAGAGGATGGCGTCCACGTCCAGGCGGCCGAAGCGCACGAGGTCGGTCTGACCGGGAGCGATGTTCGGGTGGGCGATCGCGAGGTCCTCCATGATGGGGAGGAGCTCCTCCTCCCGGACGCCCGCGGCCGTGAGGTGGTGGTGGACGAAGGCGTACACGTCGTTGTACTGGTCCACGAGGGCCTCGGGCTCGAGCGCGGCGTCGTGCCGGGGGCGCTTGCGCGGGTCCTCGCGCTCCATGATCCCGAGCGTGAGGAAGATCCAGAGCGCGCGCAGGGTCTCGAACTGGGGCATGAAGCTCGCCTCGAGGATGGAGGCGATGGGCAGGCCCTCCCGGCAGATGCGCAGGAGGTGCTCGTGGTCCTGGTTCATCTCGAGATCGCCCGTGAACGTGGGCAGGAGGGGGCACGTCCGCAGGCGCGTCTCCGGGTCTCCCACCACGCTCTGCATCTGGCTCCAGGTCTTGAGCTGCGACAGGCCGCGGAAGATGACCGCGGGGATCTCGATGGCGATGGTGATCATCTCGAGCGTCGAGAAGTTCGCGAGCTCCAGGGTGTACGTCCCGCGGCGGAACCGGAACATGGAGAAGATCACGTCGTAGAGCTGCTGGGTGACGCCCTCCACGAGGTCCGAGGGCGAGAGCGCGCCGATGTCCACCAGGACGCGTCCCTGCTTGCGGCCCACGGCGACCTGCTCCATGGACTGCTCGTACTGCTGGAAGGTGATGACCCCGCGGCGTAGGAGGCACTCGCCGAGGCGCTCGTCGGGGTCCGTGGTGGTCGCGTAGACCACCCGCCCCTCCTTGATGTAGAGCGCCTTTTTGAAGTTCTCGTCCTCGAGCGTGAGGACGCCCGTTTCGTTGTCCTTGTAGAGGGACATGAGGAGCGTGGGCAGCCTGATCTCGCTCAGGTCGCCGCTCAGGAGGACGCCGTCGCTCATGGGAACCGCTTCAGGGGCTGGGCCAGCTGGATGTCGTTCTTGGTCCGGGCCTTGATCCGGTACATGGCCTCGTCCGCCTTGGCCACGAGCTCCTCCTTGGTGATCGCGTGCGTGGGGTAGCACGCCACGCCGAAGGAGCCGGTCACCTCGATGCCGCCCGTGTCCTCCACGAGGAACGGCGTCGCCGCGAGGCGCTGGCGCACGCGCTCGGCCACCTCGAGGGCGCCCTTGGCCTCGGTCTCGGGCAGGATGATGCAGAACTCGTCGCCGCCGTAGCGCACGACCTTGTCGATGCTCCGCACGGCGTTCATGATGCGCGCCGCCGCCTCCTGGAGCGTCCGGCTGCCGTGCGCGTGGCCGAAGCGGTTGTTCACCTCGCGGAGCCCGTCGAGGTCGAGGAAGATGAGCGAGACGGGCTTGTTGTAGCGCCTCGCGCGCTCGAGCTCCTCCAGGAGGTACTCCTCGAAGAATCGCCGGTTGTAGGACAGCGTGAGGTCGTCCTTGGAGACGAGCTCGTTCAGGCGGCGGACCGTGAGGGCGTTCTTGAAGGCGAAGCTGTGGTCCGTCAGAACGCCCTCGAGCAGCCGGAAGCCCTCCGCGTGGAGGTAGGTCTCCGCCATGTGGTCCTCGCGCACCGCCATGAGGAGGAGGGCGGAGTAATCGTAGATGAGCTGGACCGGGAACATGGCGAGGAGCCCGATGGGGTGCCCGTCCACGGAGAGTTGAACCGTGGCGGAGGCGTCGGTCGCGGAGTAGGACCGCGACTTCGGAATCATGTCCCGGATGAGGGCCTCCACCTCGGTCTTGGTAAGGCCGAACCGGTCGGCGCTGTGCTTCTCCGGGCCGAACCCCGCCCTGAAGAGGCGCTCCACGAACTGGCCGTGCTCCGAGAGGATGAGTATCGTGCCGTAGTCGGCGCGCAGGGACTGGAGGAGGGACTTGAGCACCTCCTCCGCCACGGTCCCGAGGTCGAAGGAGCGGAAGGTCCGCGCCAGGTCCTTGTAGAGCGTCAGCTCGAGGGTCGGCGGGATCCGCTTCGTCTTCTGCATGGCTCCGATCCTAGGCTAGTGCCGGCCGGTCCGGTGTCCTGACCCGCGCGTCTCGCCGCCCGGCGCCGTTCAGCCCTCGGCCTTCTTGTTGCCGAGGAGCGAGAGGAGCTCGATGGGGATGGGGAAGACCACCGTGGTGCTGTTCTCGGCGCCGATCTGCGTCAGCGTCTGGAGGTAACGCAGCTGGATGGTGAGCGGGTTCGAGGCCAGCACGGCGGCCGCCTCGGAGAGCTGCTTGGAGGCCTGGAACTCGCCGTCCGCGTTGATGATCTTGGCGCGCTTCTCGCGCTCCGCCTGCGCCTGGAGGGCCATGGCGCGCTGCATGTCCTGCGGCAGGTCCACCTGCTTGATGGCCACCTGCGTCACCTTGATGCCCCAGGGGTCCGTGTGTTGGTCGATGACGGTCTGGAGCTCGGCGCTGAGCTTGTCGCGCTCGGAGAGGAGCTCGTCGAGGGACGCCTGGCCCAGGATCGAGCGGAGCGTCGTCTGCGAGAGCTGGGAGGTGGCGTAGATGTAGTTCTCCACCTGCAGGATGGACTTGAGCGGGTCCACCACGCGGAAGTAGACGACCGCGTTCACCTTGACCGAGACGTTATCCTTCGTGATGACGTCCTGCGGCGGCACGTCGAGGACGATGGTCCGCAGGGCCACCCGGACGATCCGGTCGAAGGGCTTGAAGACGAAGATGAGCCCCGGTCCCTTGGGCGTGGGGAGGACGCGCCCCAGGCGGAAGACCACGCCGCGCTCGTACTCGTTCAGAATGTTGATGCAGCTGAAGAGCCAGCCGAAGAAGATGACGATGACGAAGAGGACGGGGAAGCTGAGCAAGCCGATGAACTGCGCCATGGTCCACCCTCCTACAGGGGCACCACCTTCAACACCATGCCGTGACGGGACGCCACCTTCACGCGCGCGCCCCGCTCGAGGGGGCCGTCGCTGGTGGCGTTCCAGTATTCGCCGAGCACGAAGACCTTTCCTTCCTTCGGGGGCACGATGGGCTCCCGGACCTCGCCTTCCTGGCCGATCAGGGCCCCCTCGCCCGTCACGACGGGTTCGCGGAAGGCCCTCGCGGCCAGGGTCAGGAGGAAGATGATGATGGCCGCGAAGCCGAGGGCCACCGGCAGGACGACCACGAGCGGCAGCCCGAGCTCGGGCACGGGGGCGCGGCTGTAGAGGATCAGGCTCCCGATCACGAGCGACACCACCCCTCCTATGGCCAACATCCCGTAGGATACCACTTTCACCTCCAGGATGAAGAAGATGAGCCCCAGGACGATGAGCAGGAGGCCCACCACGTTGATGGGCAGGAGGGGGATGCTCATGAGGTACAGCAGGAGGCAGATGCCCCCGAGGATGCCCGGGAAGATGAGCCCGGGGCTCTTGAACTCCACGAAGAGCCCCAGCACGCCCAGGAGGAACAGGATGTAAGCCAGGCTGGGCTCGGCGAGGGCCGAGAGGAAGCGCTGGCGCCCCGTCATGGGGATGTCCTTGACCGCCGGGGCGGGCCCCAGGGCCACCTGGACCTCCTTGCCGTCGAAGCGGCGGAGGGGATGGGTGCGGACCCACGCCAGGACCTCCGCCTCGTCCTTGGCCACGAGTTCGATGACTCTGCCCTGGAGGGCCTCCTGCTCGGTCAGGGAGATGCTCTCGCGGACCATCTCCTCGGCGAGCTCGGGGTTGCGGCCCCGGTTGGAGGCGATGGAGCGCATGTGCGCCGCCAGGTCGTTGACCATCTTCTCCATGCCCACCTCGGCCTCCTTGGAGGGCTGGGCGGGCTGGCCCTTCCCCGGCTGGCCCGGGACGCCGGAGGGCGGCTGGGTGGGCAGGGGGATGGGGAGGCCGCTCACGGGGTGGGCCGAGCCGATGCTCGTGCCGGGCGCCATGGCGATGGCGTCGCAGGCCAGGGCCACGAACGCCCCGCCCGAAGCCGCCCGGCCTCCCGCGGGGGCGATGTAGGCCACCACGGGGGTCTTCGACTGGAGGATGGCGCGCTGGATCTTCTCCACCGAGGTCACGTAGCCGCCGGGCGTGTCGATGACGAGGAGGACGAGCGGCGCGCCCCTGGAGTTCGCGGCCTCGAGGGCCTCCACGACGTACTCGGCGGTGATGGGGTGGATGGGCTTGTCCAGGGTGATGCGGGCAATCTCCTGGGCGGAGGCATCCGCCGGGGAGAGGGCCGCCGTGAGGAGCAGGCCGGAGAGCAGCACGTGGAGGAGGAGGCCGAAGCCCGCGCCGCGCTTATGTTTCATAGCTAAAGTATGGGCCGCAGGGCCAAGGAAAGTCAAGGAGAACGGGGGTTGGGGGAGCAAGGCGGAAGGCGGAAGGCGGAAGGCGGAAGGGAGACCCACCCCCATGACCGTCATTCCGGCGACCGGAGGGAGTCCGGAATCGTCCTTCCCCTTGTCACCCCCTCACCGCGTCCCCGCGTCTACTCCCGGTTCTCGATCCCCTGCTCCCCGTCTCCCCATATCCCACAGCTTGGCGTACTTGAGAAAGACCCCGTAGACGGCGAGGTACACGGCGATGGCGCCAGGGATGCCGTCCAGGAACCCGAGACGGACGAAGTACTGTTTGATCAAACGCGCGAGGGGCCGGAGGACGACCGCGACGAAACCCGCCCGCTTGCCGTCCTTGAAGTCCTGCTCCGCCCCCCAGGTGGTGTACCGGTCTAGCTTGAAGAGGTAGGAATCCCAACTCCTGAAGGTGTCGTGGAGCAGGGCGTTCCGGAGGAACCCCACCGTCTTCCACCGCTCGATCTCCGCGTGGACGCGCCGATCCGCGTAGCGGCACTCGCGCCGGAAGAGGCGGATGACCTTGTCCGTCTGCCAGCCGCCGTGCTTCATCACGCGCCCGAAGTAGAGGTTCTTGCGGTAGATCCAGTAGGCGTCCTGCCGGGGCCCGGCCTCCAGTAGCGCCAGCGCCTCGTCCCTGAGTTCGGGGGTGCACCGCTCGTCCGCGTCGATGAGGAAGACCCAGGGGTGCGAGGCCCTGGGGATGGCCCAGTTCTTCTGGGCGGCGCTGTACCCGTACTCGTGGACCTCGGCGCGCACCTTGGGGTCCCCGAGGGCCTTGACCGCCTCAAGCGTCCCGTCGGTGCTGGCCGCGTCCACGACGACGAGGACCTCGTCGGCCCACAGGACGCTCTGGACCGCGTCCCGGATCTGGTGCGCCTCGTTCCCCGCGGGGATGAGGGCGGTCACCCTCGCTCGCTCTGCCATGATCGTCGCCGACCCCCTGCCGCGCCATTATCCCCGAGGGCCCTCCGGGTGACAAATCGGCGGAAAGAAAAGCGGGGGCCCAAGGGCCCCCGGAGGACGAGAGGAATCTGGTCGGTGTGACAAGGTCTTCGGTCGGTCGGACCGGAATGGCCACCGATGGCGGCTCTCACTCGTTTCGGCGGCTGGGGCAAATCACTCCCGGTTTGAGCGATATGCCCCGCTTCCCGGTGGCGAGAGGCCCACAGGACGGGCATCTCGCTCCCAACGGCACCCATAACAGCAAGAACTATGCCCGGATGGGCAGAAAATCGGCGCCTGTCCCGCCCCCCTGGGCAATCCCCGCTTCGAGGCGCGCGCCGCGAGGCACCGTCACGCCCTCCAGGAGGACCAGGCGCCCCACGTGCGCGCGGGGCTCGACGCGGACCTTCGGGCCTGCGATCACCGGTCCGGTGAGCGTGGCGTCGCGGGACACCCAGGCCTTCCTGTGCCGCAGGAGGGGATGCCCGTCGCGGGTCTCGAAGACGCTCTCCGGGGGCACCGTTCGAGCCCCCGAGGCGATTTCCTGCAGCGCCGCCAGGGAGGAGGCGAGGTAGACGGTCGGGTCGCCCAGGTCGAGCCAGCGCCCCTCCACGGGGACGCCGCGCACGGCGCCGGAGGGGAGGAGCGGCCGGAGGAGGTCGGGCACGAGTTCCCTCGGTCCGGGCCCGGGAAGGTGCTCGAGGAGCGCCCGGCGGGCGGCGTAGACGCCGGGGAACATCCAGTCACCCTCGCCGCCGAAGCCCGTGATCCGGCGATCGCCGTCCAGGGCCACGGGCGTGTAGGCCCGGTCCCGCGGCAGCAGCGCCAGCGCCGCGAGGGCGTCCGGGTGCGACCGGAGCGAGGCCTCGAGGAGGCCGTAGTCGAGCGAGTGCACCACGTCGCCGTTGACCACGAAGAAGGCGTCGCCCTGGAGGAGCCCGCGGAGCGGTCCGAAGACCCCCGCCGTGCCCAGGATCGTGGGCTCGAAGGAGAACTTCAGCTCGAGGCCCGCGGCGCCCGACCCGGCGGCTTCGCGCACGGCCTGGGGGAGGTGGTGGAGGTTGATGAAGACGCGCTCCACGCCGGCCGAGGCGAGGGACGCCAGGGTCCAGTGGAGGATGGGGCGGTTGAGGAAGGGGAGGGCGGGCTTGGGCGTGCGCTCGGTGAGGGGCCTCATCCGCAGGCCGAGGCCCGCGGCGAGGACCACCGCCTCACGGACCGCCATGGCCCGCGTCGCTCGCGAAGACGATGTCGCCGAAGGGGATGCCCATCCCCCGGCAGTACTCGCCGTAGAGGTCCGCGTAGGATCGCTTCACGAAGGTCGCGGGGTCCAGCTCCAGGGCCTTGGCCAGCGCCTCGATGGTGGCGGGCTCCCCCTCGAGCTCCAGGTAGCTCCCGAAGGGAAGCTCGTCCAGACACAGGAGCGCGCCCTCGCCGCGGTACTCCTCGCGGTACTTCTCGTAGCGGAAGAAGGGCCGCAGCCCCACCGACTCGAGGATGCCCCGGAGCGCGCCCCCGTCGGCGCACGTGGTCTCCATCTCGGGCCGGACCTTGAACTGGGGATCGTGAACGACCTTCCCCTTGAAGGTGAGGAGCGCGTGGTCGGGGGTATCGCGCACCCGCAGGAGGCACCCGGAGAGGGCGATAGAGCGGTCGGGGTAATCGTAGAGCACGTTGCCCTCGAAGTGCCGCGCCTTAACCACCTCGTAACCCAGCGCCCTGGCCCGGCTCCGGGTCGCTTCGAGATCGGCCACGGGGACCTTCACTTCGATTTCCAACGCACCGCCCCCTTCCACTGCTCGGCGAGCCTCTCCAGCCTCGCGGCGAAGGCCTCCGCCACCCCCTTCGACACGCGCACGGCGACGGTCACGTCTTCGGCGAAGGCCTGCTCTCCCAATCTTACACCCAAGGCCTCGACGGCGTGGTGCAGGCTGCCCTGCGCGCCGTAGGGCAAGGTGACGAGCCACTCCTCCTCGAGCGTCCTCGCGTCGAGTGGGGCCCCCTCGAGGGCGAGGCGCGCGGCGCTGCGGTAGGCGCGAACGAGCCCGCCCGTGCCCAGCTTGACGCCGCCGAAATACCGGACCACCACGAGGCAGGCGTCGGAGACGACCCGCTCCTCCAGCGATTTGAGGATGGGCTCCCCGGCCGTGTGGCTCGGCTCGCCGTCGTCGGAGGAGCGCGACTGGAGGCCCTCGCTCCAACCCGTTCGGTAGGCCCAGCAGTGGTGCGTGGCGTCGTGGTATCGCCTGCGCAGGGTGTCGAGGAAGGCGAGGGCCTGCGCGGGCGACTCCGAGGGGCCGAGGTGGGCGATGAAGCGGGAGCCCTGCTCCTTCAGTTCGGCGCTGGAGGCCGACCGGGGAGCCAGGTAGGACCAGGGGTCCACGGGGGCCTCAGGAGGCCTGGAACGCCTGGAGGCCCTCGTCGAGGGTGGGGCGGATCGTGAAGAGGGCGGGCAGGCCGAGGAGGTCGAAGACCTTGAAGATCTTGGGCGACATCCCCGTCAGGACGAGGTCCCCGCCGCGGTCGCGGAGCGGCTGGACCGTGGAGAGGATCACCTCGATGCCCGAGGAGCCGATGTAGGTGAGCTGGGCCATGTCGAGGACGAGTCGGCACTGCCCCTTGTCGAGGTGCTCGCGCACCGTCTCGCGGAGCATCTCGTGGGTGTGCACGTCCAGGAACCCCTTGAGATGGATGACCCAGGTGTTCCCGCGCGCCTCGGATGAAACGTCCAGAAAGGTCATGGCTCCTCCCGCCAGTACCTGAAAAAATTGTACCACTGATCGGGGTGGCGCTCCAGGAGTCCGGAGAAGAAATCCGCCGCGCGCTGCATGGCCGCTCCGGGCTCCGACCCGCACTCCTCCGTCCGGTACGGTCGCCCCACGTGGGCCGCATACCTCCCCGGGCCGGTGCACAACACCGCCACGGGAACGATGGGCGCCCCCGTCAAGAGTGAGAATACGGCGGGGCTCTTCAAGAAGTTTGCGCGCCGCCCCACGAAGGTCACCTCCACCGCGTCCCTCCCCACGGCGCGGTCCACGAGGACCACCATGCGCTCGCCCGCCTCGAGGGCGTGGCGCAGCCTCATCATCCCCTCGACGCCCATCCCCACGTTGAGCGTCGAGTGGCCCGAGGCGCTCCGACGCTCCCTCCGGAAGGACTCCACGCCCGCGTCCCGCTCGGGGAAGGCCACGATCCAGTGCGGGCCCACCGTGCGCCCCAGGTAGGTGCCGCCCACCTCCCAGTTGCCCATGTGCGCCGTGACGAGGATGGCCCCCCCCGTCAGCGACGCGACGATCTCGTCGGCGTCCCCTGCGGGGACCACGATGGCCGGGTCCCGCCCTCCGCGGAGGTAGTCCACCACGCCCCGGGCGTAGTTCCTCAGCGTGGCGGAGGCGAGGCGCTCGGCTTCTCGCCGGGAGAGGGCGGGGAACGCCTTCGAGAGGTTGTCGGCGAGGGCGTCGGCGGTCCCGGGTTGCCGTCCCTCGTACCACTCCATCAGGCTGTCCGCGATGGTGTAGAGCGCGCCGCGGGAGAAAAGCCTGCAGCCGATGTCGGAGAGGCGGAAGACCCACCGGTTGTTGAAACCGCCCGACTGCCAGCGGGCCGTGACCTCACCCGCGGACATAGCGAAGGGCCGCCATACAGATCCGGAACGTGTCGTGGACGGGCACGAAGTGGCTCCCCTGGTCCTCGTAGACGGCGCTGATCGGGACCGCGCGCCAACGCGCCCCGCGCCTGAGCGCCTTCAGGAGCATCTCGGTCTCGATCTCGAACCCAGAGGACTCCAGGGCCATGGTGCGCAGCAGATCGGCCCGCACGGCCCGGAACCCGCACTGGGTGTCGGGCACCGCGTGGCCGCTCATGAGGCGGAGGATCGTGCTCCCGATGCGGTTCGTGTGGAGCCGGTGGCGCGGGAAGTTGCCCGCCTCCCCCATGCGCGAGCCGATGAGGAAGTCGGCCCCCTCCATGGCCTCGAGGAACCGCGGCACCTCGGCGGGGAGGTGCTGTCCGTCCCCGTCCATGAAGAGGACCCACTCGGTCCCCGGGTCCGCGAGGAGGGCCCCGAGCCCGCGTCGGACGGCGCTGCCCTTCCCCGAGCGGACCGGGAGGCGAACGACCTCGGCGCCGACGGCCGTCGCGGCTTCGCCGCTCCCGTCGGTGGAGCCGTCGTCCACCACGAGTACGGGAAGGCCCAGGGGCGCGAGCCCGCGCAGGACGCCCGCGAGGCGCTGGCCGCCGTTGTGGCACGGGATGAGGATGCGGACGCCGTCTCGGGGGGTCACGGTGCCATCAGCGCCTTCGGCCGAGCGCCTGCGCCTGGACGGCCGTGATGGCCGCCACGTCGGCGATGTCTTGGGCCGTGCACCCGCGGCTGAGGTCGTTGGCCGCGGCGTCGAGGCCCTGGAGGATGGGGCCGAGCGCCACGGCGCCCGCGAGGCGCTCCGTGAGCTTGTAAGCGATGTTGCCCGCGTCCAGGTTGGGGAAGATGAGGACGTTGGCCTGCCCCGCCACGGGGCTCCCCGGCGCCTTGCTCGCGCCGACCTTCGGGACGAGGGCCGCGTCGCCCTGGAGCTCCCCGTCGGCCATCACGTGGGGGGCGCGGGCCCTGAAGGTCTCGAGGGCGCGCACCACCTTGTCCACGTTGGGGTCCTTCGCCGAGCCCTTGGTCGAGAAGGAGAGGAACGCCACCTTGGGCTCCACGCCCACGAGGAGGCGGAAGGATTCGGCGGCGCAGAGGGCGATCTCGGCGAGCTGGGCGCTGTCCGGGTAGGGGACCATGCCGCAGTCTGAGTAGACGAAGACCCCCCGCTCCCCGAACTCGGCTTTCGGGGTGACCATGAGGAAGAACGACGAGACGGTGCGGATGCCCGGCGCGGGCCCGAAGCAGTGCAGGTAGGCGCGGACCGAGTCCGCCGTCGTGTGGGTCGCGCCGGACACGACGCCGTCCGCGCGGCCGAGGCGCACCGCGAGGGACGCGGCGTAGAGCGGCGTGGCCGCGATCCGGCGCGCCTGGTCCTCGGTGGTTCCCCTGGCCTTCCTGCGCTCGAGGTAGAGGCGCGTGGCTTCCCTCGCGAAGGCGGGCTCGGACGGGTCGAGGATCTCGGCGCCCTCGAGGGAGAGGCCCAGGCGTGCGGCGAAATCGCGGATCTTCGACGGGTCCCCCACGAGCACGGGGACGGCGGTGCCGGCGGCGAGGATGAGGGTGACGGCGCGGACTGTGCGCTCGTCGGCGGTCTCCGGGAGCGCGATCCGCCTCCTCTGCGCGGCGGCGCGCGCCCGGATGTCGTCCAGGAGCCCCATCACTCGCCCTCCATGAGCACCACGCCGAAGGACTCCCCGCCCACGCGGAAGGCCGTGCGGATCTTGCCCCGCGCGAAGACCTTCTCGCCCTCGGGCGGCAGAGCCTTCTTGGTCAGGACGGGGAGCGTGCCGGTCCCGTCGTCGATCTCGTAGACCCCGTGGCTCATGAAGGGGAGTTTCGTGCCCTGCTTGGCCGTTCCGTGGAGGGTGACGGTCTTGTTCTCGAAATGCGAAGGGTCCCGCTTGATGTCGGCGACCTTGGCCGGGGCGAGCCCGCAGGCCAGGAGCGACAGGAGCGCGAAACCGCAGACCACCGATCTCATCGTTTTCATGACGACCTCGCTGACGGTCTCTCCCGAGGTGGAAGTATAGCGCAAGGGATGCTCTCCCGCGGCGGGACAGCGCGCGGGCGAGGCGTTACTATAGGTTCTGGAGGCCACCGCATGAGATTCCGTCCGGCGCTCCTCGCGTCCGCCCTAGCGCTCGCCGTCACCACGACCCTGTCCGCGCAGTACACCCAGGCTTTCTTCAGCGCGGGCCGCTGCGACGGCGCGCTGCCCATGGTCATGGGCGACCAGCTCGTGCTCTATCCCGCCGTCCCGGCGGGTCCCGACCCCTTCGTCTGCTGGCTCCTCGTCCAATCCGGCCAGGGCGACGTCATCCTGTCGGACGGCGCAGGCTCGGCCAGCATCGGTCTCTACCTGAACACGGGAGACCTCCTCCTCTTCAAGACCCTCCCGCCCTACACGCTCTACTTCCAGGGGGGCACCATCCGAGTGGCCTGGGGCGGCGCGACCATGGGCGCCACGACCAACCCCGTCTGTGCGACGGGTCTCCTCGGGCCCGTGGTGCTGCGCGTGGACAAGCGCTACGACGCGAAGGCGGAGTCCTCGAGCGCGGGTGTCAGCCTTCAGGTGGCCTCCTACGGAAGCGTCACCGCGAGGACGAGCGGGACCCTGAACTACGACTACGTCTCGGGACGCACCCTGCAGGGCACCTTCGGGATACCCCAGTGCTCGGGATCCACGTGCTGCACCCCGGGCCAGAAGGCCTTCTCCGTGAGCAACTCGGGGACCGCGGCCTACACGGTCTACACGGTGACCTCGAGCCCGGCGAAGGCTTTCGACTACCAGCTAGGCCTCCCCGCGGCGCTCGCCGCCACCGCCATCGCCAATCCCACCTCGGGCGCTCCGCCCCTGACCGTGGCCTTCACCGGGACGGCGACCGGCGGGATGCTGCCCTACTCGTGGGACTGGGATTTCGGGGACGGCTCGGCGCACAAGACCGTGCAGAACCCCAACCACACCTACGCGACCTCCGGGACCTACCATCCGATCCTCAAGGTGAAGGACGCGGCGGGCGGGGTGAGCAAGGACACGCACCTCGTCATCACGGCTGCCGCGCCCTTCTCCGTCACGGCGGACGCCACGCCGGTCCAGGGCTCGGCGCCCCTCGCGGTGGCCTTCACCGCAACCCCGACCGGCGGCACGGCCCCGCTGACCTACAGTTGGGTCTTCGGCGACGGGGCCACCTCCACGGAGCAGAACCCATCCCACACCTATGCGGCGGTGGGGGACTACCATCCCGCTGTCACGGTGCACGACGCCGGGGGCAACGCGGCCACCGACGACCACCTCCTCATCCATGCGCTCGGCCCGGGGGCGCTCGTGGCGACCGCCTCCGCGAGTCGGACGTTCGGCACGCTGCCGTTGACCATCGCCTTCACGGGCGGCAGTTCGGGAGGGACCGCGCCCTACTCCTACCTGTGGACGTTCGGCGACGGGACGACCTCCGCGGAGCAGAACCCGGGCCACACCTACGCCACGGTGGGGTCGTTCCCCGTCGTGTTCACCGTGACCGATTCGGCGAGCCGGGTCGCCACGGACGACCACCTGCGCATCTACGTCACCTCCTCCTTCCTCATCACCGCGTCGGCTGCGCCGCTCACGGGCCCGGCCCCGCTCACGGTGCAATTCGCGGCGGCGCTCCAGGGCGGGACGCCGCCCTACGCCTACAGCTGGACCTTCGGGGACGGCGCCACCTCCACGGACGCCACGCCCACGCACGTCTACGCCGCGGACGGCTCCTACAACGCGGTTCTCGCGGTGGTGGATCAGGGCGGCCAGGCGGCGGTGGACAACCACCTGGTGATCGCCGTGGGGAGCGACGCCGCGCCCGTCGTGACCAAAGTCGCTCAGGTCAGCGGCGCGCCGAGCTTCCGCCTCAAGGTCACCGGCACGGGGTTCAAGGCGGGCTGCACGGTCTTCGCGGACGAGACGCCCGTGCCCCTCACCGTCTACAAGAGCGACACCCAGCTCGTGGCGAAGGAGGGCTCAGTGCTCAAGGCGCTCTTCCCCAAGGGCGTCCCCGTCTGCGTCCGGGTGAGAAACCTCGACGGGTTCGTGAGCGGGTGCTACACCTACACGAGGTAAGCGAGAGTCGACGGACGAGAGACGCGAGACGGGAGACGTTAGACGGGAGACGCTAGACGAAAGAGGGGCGCGGTGACCCGCGCCCCTCGTGCGTTTCTGGAACGGCCCCGAACTTACGGCTCGGGTCTCCAGTCGGGCAGGCGTCCCGGTGTCCACGGCGCGCCGGCCTTCTCGGCGGCGGCCTCGAGGCTCTTCAGGTCCACCTCGACGATCGTGCGCAGCCTGGGCAGCTCCTCCGCGAACGACTGGCTCGCCGCTGCGAGCTGGTCCCGCTGGGTCTGGGTGGGCGCCGCCGTGGCCGACCACGAGCCCTCCACGACCTGGTTCACACGGTCGGCGATGGAGGGCGCCGTGTTCTCGTTCCGCTCGCGCATGACGCGATCCCCGCGGAGTGCCACGAGGGAGGCGTCGAGCTTCACCACGAGCGAGCGGGCCTGGTCCATGAGGGCGGGGTCGGCGCCCTGCGTCTGCATCAGGGATTTCTCCAGGAGCTTGGCGCGGGACTGCGCGTCCCTGGCGGCCTCGATGGCCCCGAGCACGGCGCGCTGCAGGCGCGCGGTCTTCTGCTGGAAGGCGAGCAGGGCGGCCTTGTCGGCCGCTTCGAGCGACTGGAGGCCGAGGGACACCACGTTGAACGTGACGGGGCCTGCGAGCGGCGTCGTGACACCGTCCACCCGCTGGGAGAGGGTCACGCTGTAGGTCCCGGGCGCCGCCATGGGGCCCCGGTCGGGCTCGCGCTCGTAGTCCTCGTCGCGCTTGGGCTCCTCCTTCACGGGGAGCGACGGAGCGTAGCGCAGGTCCCAGGCGGTCCTGTGGATTCCCGCCCTGGCGGGCGCCGTGATGCGCCGCACCGCGCGCCCCGAATCGTCGGCCACGGTGAGGACGAGCGTGGGCTCCTCCTCGAGCGCCTCCGCGCGGAGCTCCTCGGGCGTGGGGTAGGGCGGCGCGACCTTGCGCTTCTCGGCGTCCTGCTCGGCCTCGTGGCGCTTCTCCTTCCGAGTCTTGAGATCGTCCTTCAGGCAGTACGTGAACACGGCGCCGAAGGGCGGGTTGGGCGCCGTATAGAAGGAGGCGCCCTGGTCCGCCGGGCCGCGCCCGCCGAGAGGGTAGCGCTCGATGAACGCGAGCGCGTCCTTCACGGGGAAGAGGGCCGCGGGGGAGGACAGCGTGGCGTCGTCGACCTTCCGCAGGGGGGTGATGTCGTCGAGGACGTAGAAGGAACGCCCGAAGGTGGCGACGGCGAGGTCGCCCTCGCGGGCCTGGAGGGCGAGGTCCTTCACGGCGATGGTGGGGAAGTTGCCCTTCAGCCGCACCCAGCGCTTGCCCCCGTCCACGGTGAAGAAGAGGCCGAACTCGGTCCCCGCGAAGAGGAGGTCCCTCCTCACCGTATCCTCGAGGAGCACGTTCACCGTGCCGCGCTCGGGCAGGTTGCCCGCGATGGAGGTCCAGGTCTTCCCCGAGTCGGTGCTCCTGAGCGCGTAGGGCCTGAAGTCGCCCTGCTTGTGGTTGTCGAAGGCGGCGTAGAGCGTCGCGGCGTCGTGGGACGACCAGGCCAGATCGCTGACGTAGCTCATCTCCGGCACACCCGGGAACGCGTCGTGCCGCACCCATGAGGCGCCCCCGTCGGCCGTCACCTGGACGAGCCCATCGTCGGTGCCCGCCGCTATCTGGCCCTCCTTCAGCGGCGATTCGGCGAGCGACACGATGTTCCCGAAGAGCGAGGTGGAGGCGCTCTTCGCGACGGCGTCGGCGGGCCAGACCTTGCCCATGACGGGGAGCTTGTTGCGGTCGAGCCGGCGCGTGAGGTCGCCGCTGATGGCGCGCCAGGTGTCGCCCCGGTCGTCGCTCCGGAAGACGCGCTCGGCGGCGAAGTAGAGGCGCGTGTGGGCATGGGGCGAGATGAGGAGGGGCGAGTCCCAGTTCCAGCGGTAGCCCGTCTCGCCCCTGCCCGGCTGGGGCTGGATGTCCACCTCCTCGCCGCTGCGCCGGTCGTAGCGCGCGAGGACGCCGTGCTGCGACTCGGCGTAGAGGATGTTCGGGTCGGCCGGGTCCACGACGGTGACGAAACCGTCGCCGCCGTGCGTGACGAACCAGTCGGAGTTCACGATGCCCGAGGCGCTCGCGGTGCGCGAGGGGCCTCCCTGGCTCGCGTTGTCCTGCGTGCCGCCGTAGACGAAGTAGAAGGGCCTGGAGTCGTCCACCGTCACCCGGTAGAACTGCGTGATGGGCAGGTTGGCCTTGAAGTCCCAGCTCTTGCAGCGGTCCCACGTCTCGTAGACGCCGCCGTCGCAGCCCACGAGGAGGTGGTCCGTGTCGCGGGGGTCGATCCACACGCCGTGGTTGTCCACGTGCTTGTACTTCTCTCCCGCGCGGCGGATCGTCTTGCCGCCGTCGTCGGTCACCTTGAGGGTCACGTCGACGACGTAGACGCGGTCGGGGTTCTTGGGGT
>JBBIUU010000040.1:22172-25664 GCA_037440125.1 Acidobacteriota bacterium | reverse complement strand
CCCCGCTCGCCGGACGCCTACAATGGCCCCATGGCGGAGCGGCCGAAACTCCCGCGGAACGTGTGGATCGCCGGGTGGGTGAGCCTCTTCAACGACGCCTCCTCGGAGATGATCTACCCCCTCCTGCCCCTCTTCATCACGGGGGCCCTCAAGGCCTCGCGCTCGTCGCTGGGCCTCATCGAGGGCGTGGCCGAGGCCACGGCGAGCATCCTCAAGATCTACTCGGGAGCGCTCTCGGACCGGTTCAGGACGCGCAAGCTCCCCATGTTCGTCGGCTACGGTCTCTCCCTCGCGGCGAGGCCCCTCATCGCTGCCGCGGGCTCCTGGCAGGCGGTCCTCGCGGCCCGGTTCACCGACCGGTTCGGGAAGGGCATCCGGACGGCGCCGAGGGACGCGGTTCTCGCCGACTCCACCCCTGTCGAAATCCGGGGCCGGGCCTTCGGCGTCCACCGTGCCCTGGACACCGTGGGTGCCGCCGTCGGACCGGCGATCGCCATGGTCCTGCTGGGCGCGATGTCGTATGACATCCGAACGGTGTTCTGGATCAGCATTTTCCCGGGCCTCCTCGCGCTCGCGCTCATAGGCTTCCTGCGCGACGAGGTCCCCGCGCGCCCTGAGGGCCATCGGCCGCCTTCGTTCCGCGAAGCGCTCTCGCAGGGGGGCGCCTTCCGAGACTTCCTCTGGGTCACGGTCCTCTTCACGCTGGGCAACTCCTCCGACACCTTCCTCCTGCTGAAGGCCCAGTCGGTGGGGCTCTCGCTGAGCAAGGTGACGGGCGTCTACCTCCTCTTCAACATCTTCTACGCCGCCGTCTCCGGGCCCATCGGCGCTTTCGCGGACGTCTGGGGCCGCCGGCGCGTGACGCTCCTCTCGTTCTTCTACTACGCCCTCGTCTACGCGGGCTTCGCGGCGGCGGACGCGCCCTGGGCCGTGGTCGTCCTCTTCGTCCTCTACGGCCCCTTCCAAGCGGTGGAGGAGGGGGTGAAGAAGGCGTACGTGTCGGAGCTCTTGCCGCCCGAGCGGATGGGTTCGGGCATGGGCGTGTACAACGCCGTGAGGGGCATCGCGCTCCTGCCCGCGTCGCTCCTGACGGGGGTCCTGTGGGACCGCTTCGGCCCGCTGGTCGCTTTCGGCACGAGCGGGGCCATCGCCGCGCTCGCGGGCGTCGTGTGGACGGTCAGGCTCGCCTGGCGGCGGACGAGGCCCGCCCCGTGAGCGCCCCACCCCTCCTCAAAGCCATGGTGCGCGAGCACCTCCGGGGCCGGGGCATCCGTTCGAGGCGTGTCCTCGGGGCGTTCCTGCGCGTGGACCGACGCCACTTCGTCCCCGCCGACCGCCTGAAGGAGGCCTACGGCGACTATCCCGTTCCCATCGGATGCGGCCAGACCGTCAGCCAGCCCTTCATGGTGGCGCTCATGCTCGAGGCGCTTCGGGTGGGGCGAGGCATGAAGGTCCTGGAGGTGGGGGCCGGGAGCGGCTACGTTCTGGCCCTCCTTTGCGCCATGGGCGCGCGGCCTTTCGGTGTGGAATTCCAGCGGGACCTCGCCCTCGGCGTCGCGGAGAGGGCCCGCGCCGCGGGGTTCGGCGGCGTGGCCGTGCGCTGCGGGGACGGCGGGGCGGGCTGGCCCGAGGAGGCCCCCTTCGACAGGGTCATCATCTCCGCAGCGTGTCCCGAGGTGCCGAAGCCCGTCCGGGATCAGCTCGCCCCCGGTGGGATCCTCGTGGCGCCGGTGGGCTCGCCCTACCACGGCGCGCAGGTGCTCACACGGATGACCCGTCACGGGGAAGGTTTCCTGACCGAGGCGCTCGACGGCTGCGTCTTCGTGCCCCTCCTGGGCGCCTGCGGCCGCGAAGCCCTGAGGGTGCCGTGAGGGCGTTCCTCCTCTCCCGGCTCCGGCTTACCATGACGGGCCACAGGCTCAGGCCCTTCACGCCGGTCCGGGTGCTCTTCATCGCGGGCTTCGCGGCCGCCGGGGCGGCCTTCCTCCTGGGCGACTTCCTCTTCTTCCAGAGGATCTTCGGGAACCTGCTCGAGAACGCCGTCACCGAGGACATCCCGCGCGTCCTCCTCGTGGCGGTGGCCGGCAAGCTCATGGGCCTCGTTCTCCTGACGACATTCTCCCTCCTGCTCTTCTCGGCCGCGGTGAGCGCGCTCAGCTACCTCTACCTCGACGAGGACCTCTCCTTCCTCCTGCCCCTGCCCGTCCCGCGCCGGCGCCTCCTCGCGCAGCGATCTTCCGAGGCGGCCGTCAACGCGGGGTACATGGTGGCTCTCCTCCTCGTGCCCGTCGCCGTGGCGTACTGGAGCCTCTCCGCCGCGCCGGCGTGGACGCTGCTGCTCTCCCTGACCGCGCTCGCTCTCTACCTGTGCGTGCCGCTGTCACTCGGCATCGTCGTGACGGTGCTCCTCGCCCGGTTCTTCCCCGCGCGCCGTCTCCACCAGGTGCTCACCGTCCTCTCCGTGGTCATGCTCTGCATGCTCGTGGTGCTCTTCCGCGTGGCGCGGCCCGAGGCCCTCCTCAATCCCGAATCCTCGAGCCAGGTCCTGGAGGTCCTCCGCTCCATCCGCATGCCGAGGGAATCGCTCCTACCCTCGACCTGGGTCGCGGAGGTGGTGGTGCGCACGGCCGAGGGCGAATGGGCGAAGGTGGGGCCGGCCCTGGGCAAGCTGGGCCTCCTCGCGGCGCTCTGCCTGGCGCTGACGGCGGCGTGCCAGAGGGCCTTTTACTGGAAGGGCTTCGGCCGGGCGCAGGAGCAGCAGAGCATGACGCCGGGGGCCTCCCGCGCCCGCCTCGGGAAGATCCTGCTCGACGTCCTCGTGGCGCCGGCCCCCGCGGGCCCCACCGCGAGGGCGATCCTCCGGCGCGACGCCCTGCTCTTCTTCCGCGACCCCACGCAGTGGGGGCAGCTCATCATCCTTGCGGCCCTCGTGGTGATCTACCTCTTCAACGTCCGCTACATGCCGGTGGGCGTGACCGTCTTCAAGGTGGCCGTCTCCTTCTGGAACCTCGCCACGCTGGGCCTCATCGTGTCGAGTGTGGCGGGGCGGTTCGCGTTCACGGCGGTGGGCGCGGAGGGCAAGGCCTACTTCGCCTCGCGGTCCCTCCCCATCGACGTGTGGTCCTACCTGTGGGCCAAGTACCTCTTCACGGCGGTGCCCCTGAGCGCGCTGTCGGCGCTCACGCTCTACGGGTCGAACCGGTTCCTCGGCGTGGGGGGACGGGCGCTGGCCTACTCCGTGTTCATCGCGGTGGGCGCGGCGATGGCGCTCTCGGCGCTCGCGCTCTGCATGGGGAGCGCGCAGCCCGTCTTCGACGCGCGCAACCCCGCGAAGGGCGTGATGAGCGCGTGGGGCCTGGGCTACATGTTCCTGTCGCTGACCTACGTGTGCGCCGTGCTCGTGTTCTCGGCGCGGCCGGTCTATCAGTACTACCAGCACCTCGTGGCCAAGGGACCGGCGGCGACCTACGGGATGCCCGCGCTGAGCGTGGG
>JBBIUU010000040.1:0-22072 GCA_037440125.1 Acidobacteriota bacterium | reverse complement strand
CGGCCGCCCTGCGGCCGCCTTGTCGGCCGGGCGGAGAATTGGGATACTACCAGACCGGCGCGGCCGGGGAGAGAGGGGATCATGAGCCATCACGACGACGCCAAGAGCTGGTCCACGGACACGAAGTGCATCCACGCGGGGCAGGCCCCCGACGGGCTCTTCGGCGCGGTGGCTCCGCCCATCTACCAAAGCTCCACCTTCGCCTTCGAGTCCTGCGACCAGGGCGCCGCGCGCTTCGCGGGGAAGGACAGGGGCTACATCTACACGCGGCTCGGCAACCCCACGACGAAGATGCTCGAGGACAACCTCGCGGCGCTGGAGGAGGGCGCCTGCGCGCTGGCCACCGCATCGGGCATGGCGGCCATCTCCACGCTGTTCTTCTCGCTCCTCTCGGCGGGTGACCACGTGGTCTGCAGCCAGGCGGTCTACGGGCCTTCCCGCCTCATCCTCGAGAGGGACTTCGCGCGATTCGGCGTGAAGGCCTCCATGGTGGAGACGAGCGATGCGGCGGCCATGGCCGCGGCCGTCACCGATCGCACCCGGATGATCTACATCGAGACGCCCTCCAACCCGACGCTCGCCGTGACCGACATCGCCGAGGCTTCGCGCCTGGCGAAGGCCGCGGGCGCGCTCCTCGTGGTGGACAACACCTTCAGCAGCCCGGTGCTCCAGAAGCCCATCCGCTTCGGGGCGGACGTGGTGGTCCACTCCGTGACCAAGTTCATCAACGGGCACGCCGACGTCGTGGGCGGCGTCATGGTTTTCGCCACGGAGGACCTGATGAAACGGGTCAAGCCCGCCCTGAGCTTCCTCGGCGGGACGATGGACCCGCACCAGGCGTGGCTCGTCCTCCGCGGCGTCAAGACGCTCGGCCTCCGCGTCAGGGCGGCGCAGGAGAACGCGAAAGCCCTCGCGCCCGTCCTGGCGGCGCACCCTTCCGTGGCGTGGGTGGCCTATCCGGGGCTGCCGGGCCATCCCCAGGCGGCGCTCATCGAGAAGCAGATGGGCGGACCGGGCTCGCTCATCTCCTTCGAGCTCAAGGGTGGGCTCGAGGCCGGGAAGAAGCTCCTCGAAGGCCTGAAGGTGGCCACCCTCGCGGTGTCCCTCGGAGGGGTGGAGACCCTCATCCAGCACCCCGCGTCCATGACCCACGCAGGGATGCCCAGGGAGGCCAGGATTGCCGCCGGTATCACCGACGGGCTGGTCCGACTCTCTGTAGGCTGCGAAGGGACGGAGGACATCCTGGCGGATTTTCAGCAGGGCTTGGACAGGCTCTGATCGCCTAAGAAAACTAAACTCAAGCACTTGAGATATCTTGTCTCCCGGGAAGAATCTCGAGGGGGCAAAGAGACCCGATGGGCTTGATTCTTGAATTGTGGCATATTATTTAGTATCAAAAAATTATCACATACTAGATATTGTGCTATCTGAGCGTTCCACGAATCCTCTCAGTGACTCCCCCGCGGCAACCCTGACTCAGGCCTCTCCGATGAAAACTCTACAAGTTCGTGGAGGGTGTCCCTTCGCAGGCCTGATGTGAAATGCCAACCGTGAACGCCGCACCTCGATCACCAGCGTGACACCGAAAGGTGACATGCGCGGGCGCTCACCCGTGGGCGGAGGGGTTCTCCCCGGCAGAGAGCCGAACCTACCGCTTGGGAGTGCCCAGATCGATCCTCTTAATCTGGTCGAGCTGGGCCTTCAGGTGCCCGAGGGACTGCTCCAGTTCGGCGACGCGGCCCTTGAGCTCGGCCACCTCCGCCGTGCGGTCCTCGAG
This sequence comes from Acidobacteriota bacterium, assembly GCA_037440125.1. GTDB lineage: Bacteria > Acidobacteriota > UBA4820 > UBA4820 > DSQY01 > JAKAJA01. The sequence goes on along the minus strand of JBBIUU010000040.1, from coordinate 20,295 downwards.
TTCGCGCTTCAGGTCGCGGCTCTCTTCCTTCGCGCTCTTTCCCGCGGCGTCGAGCTCGACCTTCGCCGCCTCGAACTCCTTCCGGCGGTCCGCGAGCTCCCTCTCGGAGGCGACGAGGTCTTTGAGGAGTGCCCTCGGGAGGGCGGCCTCCGTCGCGTACCTGCTGTCGGGGTGCGCGGCGGCCAGGGCGTCGAAGACGGCGAGGGCCCTGGCGGGATCGAAGGCCGGGGTGCCGGGGGTGCCTCGCGCGACGCCCAGCTGGTAGAGGCTCTTGGCCGACGGCGGCTCCTGGCCCGCGCCGCCCATGGAGGCTTCGTACGCCGGCGCCGCATGGGCAAAGTCACCCGCGGAGAAGTAGCGGTCCGCCTGCAGGACCGCGCCCGAGCAGGCCGCGGCGAGCAGGAGCGGCAGCAGGGCGGACAGGGACCTGATCCTCGAGGCAGCGGGGCTCGTCATGGATGACCTCCGGACCCCGTGGGGGTCTCGTCGTTCGTCAAGGCGGGGAGCGCGAAGGTGAAGAGGCTCCCGCCGCCCGGGCGCTGCTCGACCCAGACCGCGCCGCCGTGGGCGCGGGCGATCTCCCGGCAGATGGTCAGGCCCAGGCCGACCCCGCCCCCGGAGCGGGCGCGCCCCATGGGCACCTGGTGGAACCGCTCGAAGATGGCCTCGCGCTGGTCCGCGGGGACGCCGGGCCCGCGGTCGGCCACCGTGACGACCACGGCGCCCCGGGAGGAACCCTCCCCGGGGAGGCGGCCCGAGAGCCCCGCGGCCGGGACCTCGGGAGCGTCGATCCGGCGCGCGGCCAGGAGGACCTCCTGGCCCCGCGGCGAGAACTTGAGGGCGTTCTCGAGGAGGTTGGCGACGACCTGGTAGAGGCGGTCGCCGTCGCCCCGCACCTGGAGCGGCGCGCCGGGGAGGTCGAGGGCGAGCCCCACGCCGCGCTCGCGGGCGAGGATCTCCATCTCGCCGGCAGGCCCGCGGAGGAGGGGCACGAGGTCCCTCGCCCTCATGTCGTACTCCATGACGCCGGCCTCCATGCGCGAGAGGTCGAGGAGTTTCGAGATGAGGGCGCGGAGGCGGCGCACGCTCTGAAGGTTGAGATCGAGGAGGCGCCGCTGGTCCTCGGTGACGGGGCCCGGGATGCCCTCCACGAGGAGCTGGTTCGTCTCCTCCATGGCGGCGAGCGGGGCCTTGAGCTCGTGCGACACGTGGGAGAGGAGGTCCTTCTTCATCTGGTCCAGTTCGCCGAGGCGCCGGACCATCTCGTTGAAATCCTCGGCCAGGGCGGCGAACTCGTTGCCCCCGGAGGCCTCCACGCGCTGGTCGAAGCGCCCCTGCGCGACGGCGCGCGTGCCCCGGGCGAGCCGGGCGAGGGGCACCTGGAGGGACCGCACCGTCACGACGAGGGCTGCGGCGCCCACCAGGAGCGCGGCGAGGGCGGCAGCGTAGGAGACGTTGCGCGCCCGGCGCGCCGCGGCTCCCGCGCGGGCCGCCTCCTCGTCCACCGACCGCCTCGCGGCGACGGAGACCGCGAGGGCCTGGTCTTGGGCCCGGCGGAGGCGGGCGAGCAGGCCCTCGATGGGGGCTTCCTCCGCGGCCTCCCTGGGCAGCCCGCGCTTCACGGGCTCCCAGCGTTCGCCGAACTCGGAGCACTCGGAGCGCACCTCGGGGGCCAGGTCGAGGTCGGCCATGGCGCTCCGCCGTGCGTCCACGGCCTGCGCGATCTGCCTCGCGCGGGCGGCGTAGTCGGGGTCTCCCGTGACGGCGAATTTTCGGAGGTTCGCCTCCAGGTCGCCCAGGTCCGCGATCTGCTCCAGGGCCTGCTCGGCGGCGGCGAGGCCCGAGCGAGCGAGCTCGCCGCTGAGGCGAGCGAGCCGGTCCACCTGCACCACCTCGTAGGCCAGAACCGCCGTGAGGAGGAGGAAGACGAGGCCCGAGCCCGCGGCCAGACGCGTGGAGACTTTCATTCGGAGGTGTCCATACCGTAGGACTTGAGCTTGTTGCGGATGGTCTTCACGTCCACGCCCAGGCGGCGCGCGGCCTCGGCCTTGTTGTTGCCGCAGGCCTTCAGCGTGTCGAGGATGAGGAGGCGCTCGGCCTCGGCCATCGTGAGCCCCGCGCCGAGCCTTTGGCCCGCGCGGTTGGCCCCGCCGCGGAGGTAGGGCGGGAGGTGGACTGTCTCGATCCATCCCCCTTTGGCGAGGATCACGGCGCGCTCCAGAACGTTGCGGAGCTCGCGCACGTTGCCGGGCCAGGGGTACTCGGCGAGGAGGCCCAGAGCGTCGCGCCTCAGGCCCTCCACGGCGGCCCCGTGCTTCTTGTTGAAGAGGCCCACGAAGTGCTGGGCCAGGAGCGGCACGTCCTCCGCGCGCTCCCGCAGAGGCGGGAGGGTGATCGTGAAGACGTTGAGCCTGTAGTAGAGGTCGGCCCTGAGGCGGCCCTCCCTCACGGCCTCCTCGGGCTCTCGGTTCGTCGCCGCGAGGACCCTCACGTCGAAGGTCACCTCGTGGCTCCCGCCGAGGCGACGCACCTTGCCGTTCTCGAGCGTGCGGAGGAATTTGGGCTGGAGCGCCGCGGGCATCTCGGCGATCTCGTCGAGGAAGAGGGTGCCGTGGTTCGCCAGCTCGAAACATCCCGCGTGGGGGGCCACGGCGCCGGTGAACGCGCCCTTCTCGTGGCCGAAGAGCTCGCTCTCCATCAGGCCTTCGGGGATGGCCGCCGCGTTGACCGCCACGTAGGGCTTGGAGGCGCGCGCGCCCAGGTCGTGGATCGCCCGCGCCACGAGCTCCTTGCCCGTCCCGCTCTCGCCCGTGATGAGGGCCGAGGCGCCGCTCCCCGCGAGGACCTCGATGGTGCGATAGACCTCGAGCATGGGGGCGCTCGTCCCCACGAGGCCGCCGAGGCCGCGGGCGCCGGCGAGGGAGGCCTCGATCTGTTGGACCGCCCCTCGCTCGTCGGCCACCGCGAGCGCCTCCTCGAGGACGGCGCGGAGCTTCTGGTGGTCGAGGGGTTTGGTCAGGAAATCCACGGCACCGCGCTTGAGGGCCTCGACGGCGGTGTCGATGGTGCCGTGCGCGGTGATCATGATGACGGGGCGGCGCTGGGACGCGCCCCGGAGCGCGGGCAGGAGGTCGAGCCCCGAACCGTCGGGGAGGGCCACGTCGCAGACCACCACGGAAGGGTCGGCGCGCTTCAGCAGGCGTTCCGCCGCCTCCACCGAGTCCGCGGTGCATACCTCGAAGCCCCACTGCCCGAGGCGGATCCGGAGGACCTCCCGCATGGCGGGTTCGTCCTCCACCACCATGACGAGCTTGCTCTGGCCTGCGTCCTTCGAAACCACCCTCGTGCCTCCTCGAAGCGGAGCCCAGGACCGATGGCCGGCTCGACCTCCGGTCCGCCCACCCCCCTATCAGGGAAATATTCCCCGCCCCGGCCCATTCGTCAAGGGCCAGTCCCTCGCTCACTTCCGCAACACATTGATTTCCAAGAAATTTGGGTCGACGCCGAAATGGCACGCCCTTTGCGCCTCCGGTGGCGTCCCGTGCGCCAGGGTGGCGCAGCGACGTTCGAGAGAATGCAAGAAAGGAGCAGGGACATGAAACGGATTCTGATGGTGCTCGCGGTGCTCGTGGCGGCGGCCCTCCTGGTGGCCTGTGCCGAGTCGGGCCCCGGCGTCTCCTCCCAGATGAAGACGGCCCAGAAGATCGCCAAGCTCGAGAAGCAGATCGATCAGAGGCAGCAGGAGATGGACACGCTCGTGAAGCAGTACGTCCAGCAGGGCGGCCAGGACGTCGGCAGCATCGTGGGCCCGGGCCTGACGCCCGACCAGAAGCAGGTCCTCGAGGCGAGGCTCAAGAACGAGCAGGGCATTGGGTACGGCGACCTCGTGACGGACATCCTGAACAAGCAGAAGTCCATCGAGGACCTGAAGGTGCAGGTGCAGAACATCGAGAAGACCCTCCCGACCCCCGTCGAGGTGGGCAAGGGCGAGCGGCACGCCGACATCGCCATGGCCTACCTGACGAAGGACAAGGGCCTCGACCAGAACACGGCCAAGCGCCTCGTCCAGCAGGTGAACCTCATGGACGATCTGGTGCCCGGCTTCAAGGTCTGGAACTTCTACAACGACGGCGTCTACGGCACCTTCGTGACGCAGGGCGACGCCAAGGTGAGCCCCTACGGCGTCATCCAGCACGCCAAGCAGGTCCTCGTGAACGAGAAGAACACGGCCATCGCCCAGCGCGACCAGCTCGCCGCGGAGAAGGCCTCCCTCACCCAGCAGGTGAGCGATCTCACGAACCGCCGGGAGGAGCTGACCCAGGAGGTGAGCCTCCTCGAGGCAGAGCGCCAGGACCTCACCAGCAAGGTGAACGACCTCCAGGCCCAGCGCGACGACCTCCAGGCCCGCAACAGCTCGGTCTTCTATCGCATCGGAACGAGGAAGAACCTCGTCCAGGAGGGCGCCATCCGCACCTCCCTGTTCTCCAAGCCGAAGGTCGTCAAGTACGGCGAGGACCAGTTCCCCCAGCACCTCGACCTCCGCTCCGGCGACACCATCTCCCTTTCCGCGAAGATGGAGGGGCTCGACAAGATCAGGCGCGTGAGCGTGGCGCCCGGCTCCCTCTTCAAGGCCGATGAGGATTACGTCGTGACGATCTCCCAGGACGGCCAGGACGCCTCGCTCAGGCTCCTCGCGAAGGACAAGTTCCGCGCGAGCCGCTCCATCGTGATCCTCGTCGACTGACCGGCACGACCTCCCTTTGGAGACCCAGACCCGGTCTCCTGTTGAGCGGGGCCACCCGCACCCCGCTCGGGCCGCCCGCGAGGGCGGCCCGTTCTTTTTCGGGAGTCGCTAGGCGAGCAGCCCCTTGAGCCTGCCGCCGTCCACGGGCAGGGCGACGCCGGTGATGTAGGAGGCGGGTCCGGAGCACAGGAAGGCCACGGCGGCGGCGATTTCCTCGGGCGTGCCGAGGCGGCCGGCGGGAATGGAGGCGGCCCATCCGGCGGCCACCTCGGCCGGCGTCTTGGAATCCTTCGCGGCCATGGAGTCGGCGAGCTCGTTCAGGCGCTCCGTGGCCGTGTAGCCCGGGCAGACGCTGTTGACCGTCACGCCGTCCGCGGCCACCTCCGTCGCGATGGTCTTGAGGAGGCCCGTCAGTCCTGGCCTATAAGCGTTGGAGAGGGCGAGGCCGGCGATGGGCTCGTGGACCGAGACCGACGTGATGGCCACGATGCGCCCCCACTTCCTCTGGCGCATGCCGCCGAGCACGCCGCGGATCATCCTCACCGAGCTCATGAACGTGAGCTCCCAGCCCTTCCTGAGGGCCTCCTCCGTGGAGACCGCGTCGAAGGTCCCCGCGGGCGGACCCCCGGCGTTGGCGACGAGGATGTCGGCTTTCCCGAAGGCCTCGTACTCCTCTTTGAGGATGCGGCTCGTGTCGTCGTTGCTCGAGAGATCGCCCGCCCCGAACAGGACCTTGACACCGTGCGCGCGCCGGAGCTCGCCCGAGAGCGCCGCCAGGACCTCCTCGCGCCGCGCCACGAGGAAGAGGTCGGCGCCCTCCCTCGCGAGCGCCTCCGCCACCGCGCGCCCCATGCCCGAGGACGCACCGCAGACCAGCGCCACCTTGCCTTCGAGACCGAGATCCATGGGAGCCTCCAGAGTGCCCGGCGCGCGTCGTCGCGCGCCGGAGGACAGCCTACCATCCCGGCGGCTCGCGCGGCACCGGGGAATCCCCTTCCATCGTCCGTCGTTATCCCATACAATCGGGTTGGAGGTCCGAATGGGCGAGCATCACAAGGGGATCGAAGCCAGCCGGAAGGTGCTCGAGGACGAGCTCAAGACGCTCGAGCACGAGCTGCGCGTGGAGCTTCCCAAGGAGATCGACCGCGCGCGCCAGTTGGGCGACCTGAGCGAGAACGCCGAGTACCACATGGCCCTCCAGCGCCAGCAGTACGTGAAGGCGCGCGTCCTGCAGCTCCGCGACCGCATCGCCGCCCTGGCGCGCGTGAACCTCAACGCCATCCCCACCGACAAGGCCGCGTACGGCAGCATCCTGCGCCTCTTCGACGTGGAGAAGGAGGAGGAGCTCGAGATCCGCCTCGTGACCCACGAGGAGGCGGACGTGCAGAAGGGCTTCTACTCCGTGCAGTCGCCCATCGGCAAGGCGCTCCTGGGCAAGCGCGACGGCGACGAGGTCGAGGTCGTCACGCCCGGCGGCAAGCGCACGTTCGAGGTCCTCGAGCTCCGGACAATTCACGAACAGTAGACATTTGGGATGTGGGATTTGGGATTTCGGAAACGAAAGATCCCAGTCCTCAGGATCTTTCTGTTTCCGCCGTGGCGGGTCGGCGCGCAGCCAAGGCCCGAACCTGCTCTCGTTTTCCCTTTCCCACATCCCACATCCCACATCCCCAATCCCAAATCTCCCTCCCCCGTCCACTTTCCCGGACACCGGATGATTGGCGCGGCGTGTCCGCCTCCGATGGTCCTGGCGAACATCCATCGAATCAGGCACTTGCCCCGTCGGAGGAAGTGGCACCCGGGTTGCTAGCTGCCGGGACAGGAGGTCCCCCATGCGCCGCCCGGTGTTCGCCCTCGCCCTCGTCGCCCTCTTCTCCTGCCTGACCCTCTTCGCGGCCGCGCCCGCCGCGTCCCTCCCGACCCGCCTCATCGTCATGAAGGGCGTCTCGGAGGAGGCCATGGCCCCCTTCCTCTCCACGAGCGAGCGGATGGTCTGGGACCGCCAGACGGGCACGCTCGTGGCCGACGTCCCCGACGTGGTCCTCCCGGCGCTCCCCGAGGGGACGGTCACCGGAGTCTGCGGCGGCATCGAGCCCTTCTCGGCCGCCCTCGCAGAGGAGTTCCCCGGCTTCATCCTGGGGACTCCCGTGGGCGAGCGCTACGTGACCAAGCAGCCGGCGGCCCTCGTGAAGCCCTCTTCCGCGCGACAGCGCCCCGCGGCGCCCTCCCTCGAGCGCGCCGAGGACATCTGCCTCTCGGAGAATTTCGAGACCACGCCCATCTGGACGGAGAACGGCGGCCTGTGGTGGCACTACCAGGGCGGCCAGCCCGACAACGCCGTGGGGGACTACTTCTGGCTCGACACGAACTGCGACCACTTCGACGGCGGCTGGGACTGCGAGGCCATCATGGGCGGGACCATCGGCCAGACGCTGCCGTGCGAGGCGTACTACGACTACAACACCGACAGCTGGCTGGAGTTCGCGCCGTGGATCACGTGCCTCTACGGCGCGCCCGGGGCCTACCTGGACTTCTACGGCAAGCTCTACACGCAGACGGGGCTCGACTACTTCTACTACGTGGTGAGCGTGGACGGCCAGCACTACATCGGCTATCAGATTTCCGGCAGCCTCTACAGCACGTGGTACGACTTCAACCAGAACCTCCGCGCCTGGACGGGCCTGGGCGACCTCACCACGGTGCCCCAGTTCGCTCTCGCCTTCGTCTTTCAGTCGGGGCGCAACATCCCCCAGAGCTTCGTCGGCTGGGGCGTGCGCCTGGACAAGATCACCATCAACACCACGAGCCTCTCCATCGCCTCCGTGACCAAGATGGGCAACCCCTTCCGCCTGAGCATCTCGGGCGGGGGCTTCCTCCCCGGCGCGCAGATCTACATCAACGGCGTGCGCACGCCCGGCGTGGCGTACAAGAGCGGCTCCCTCATGATCGCCAAGGGCGGCGCGGCCCTCAAGGCCATGTGTCCCGCAGGCCAGCCCGTGTGCGTCACCGTCGTCAACCCTAACGGGGGCACGACACCTTGTTACATGTACAGCCGGTAGGGTGGTTCCGAACCATGGAGGGGTGGTCGTCTAACGCCGAGGAGGGCCGGCCATGAAAAGGATCCTGATCGCCTGCTGCTTGCTCCTGCTCCTCGCGTCCGTAGCGTTCGCCGCGAGCGCGAAGGAGCGCCGGTTCATCTACAAAGGTATGAGCGAGGGCGAGGTCCTCGAGAAGGTCGGTCCGCCCGACTACGAGTCCTTCGACACGGAGAGCGGAGCCGTCGAGACCGTCAAGCGCTGGATCTATTTCCCCACGCCGGACGACTGGGAGACGATCACCACGGTGGTCTTGGCGAGGGGCAAGGTCGTCAGTGTGACGCGCGAGATATCCCGCTGAAGCATCCCGCGTGGGCGGGGCTTAGGCGCCCGTCCGCGGCGCGAAACCGAACTCCTTTCGAACGTCCCATGACCCTCATCCATCGGCCCCCGCGAGGGGGCCCTTTTTTAGGTGAGATGTGAAACGTGAGAGGTGAGATGTGGAGGTCGGAAGTCGGAAGGCGGAAGGCGAAAGGTGGAAGTGCGATATCGAATGTGGGATTTGGAATTTGGGAAAGTAGAACTCCTGGCGAGGAGTGACACTTGGTGGTGTTCAGGCCGTTTGCATCCGTCTTTCTCTTACTGATCCTCTGGCTCGCCGGTTCCGTTCTTCGTTTCTCTCCCCAGCTCTCCAGCTCCCCAGCTCTCCAGCCCCATCCCTACGCCAGCCCCATCTCCCTCAGCACCGACGCGTTCTCGCGCCAGTCGGGGCGGACCTTCACGAAGAGACGGAGCTCCACCCCGCAGCCGAGGAGCTGCTGGAGCTCCTTGCGCGCGGCGAAGCCGATGGCCTTGAGCATCTGGCCGCCTCGGCCGATGACGATGGGCTTCTGGCTGTCGCGCTCCACGAGGATGGCGCAGTGGATCGTCACCTTTCCGCCCTCCTCCGCTGGCTCGTCGAAGGACTCCACGAGCACGCCCACGCAGTGGGGGATCTCCTGGCGCGTCCGGGTGAAGACGTGCTCGCGCACCACCTCGGCGGCGAGCTGGCGCTCGGGCTGGTCCGTGTAAAGCTCGGGCGGGAAGAGGGGCTCCTGCTCGGGCAGGAGCGGGAGGATCAGGTCGAGGAGGCCGGGGAAGTCGGCTGGCTGGAGCGCCGAGAGCGGGTAGAGGGAGGCGTCGGGAAACCGCTCTCCCAGTGACGCCATGAGCGGCAGGATGCGGCCCTTGTCGCGGACCCGGTCCACCTTGTTGATCGCCACGACGAGGGGGGCCTGCAGGCTCGAGAGCCTCTGCGCGAGCTGGTCCTCCTCCGGCCTCCACGTCTCCGAGGCGTCCACGACCCAGAGCACCGCGTCCACGCCCTCGAGCGAATCCAGCGCCAACCGGACCATGGCCTGGTTCATGCGGGTCTTCGGCTGGTGAAGCCCAGGAGTATCCAGAAAGACCACCTGCCCGCGGGCTTCGTTGAGGATGCCGCGGATCACGTTCCTCGTGGTCTGGGGTTTGGGCGTGACGATGGCCACCTTCTCGCCCACGAGCCCGTTCACGAGGGTGGACTTCCCCACGTTTGTCCTGCCGACCACCGCCACGAACCCACAGCGCATGCGATCCCTCCAGGGAGATGATAGCGCACCCCAAGGGTCGGTTGTGGGAACGCTCTCGCCGGCGCATTGCGTCCCCCCTTCGGCCTTGGTACATTACCCCGTGCGCGCCGTAGGGCGCGCCGGAGGGCCCCACATGAAGACGCTCTGCGCACTCTCCCTCGCGGCCGCGGTCGGACTGACCCTGACGGCCCTCGCCCAGACCACGCCGAAGCCGGCCGAGAAGCCCGCCCAGAAGCCCGCTCCCGCCACGTCCGCGGCGCCGGTCCACAAGCCGGCGGCCGAGGTCAAGCCCGCCCCTCATACCCCCGTGAAGAACGTCCTGGAAGGCGCCAACCTGGGCGACTGGCTCCAGTACGCGGTGCGCATGGACGCGACCCCGAGGGCCTCGGAGATGAAGGCGCTCCAGACGGTGGTCGCGAAGGACGCCAAGAACATCACGCTCCAGACCACGGGCGACCTGGGGACCCACGACGTGAAGATTTCCCTCGAGAAGCCTTACGAGCCCTACATGCCCGTGGGGGATACCGACGCCGTCGCGCAGAAGCTCAAGGAGGGGAGGGAGACCCTCACGGTCCGGGGCAAGACCTACGCCTGCGAGTGGGTCCTGGTGCGCGTCCACGGAACCGTGCCCGCCCCGACCGACTGCGAGACGAAGGTCTGGACCTGCAAGGACGTGCCCGTCACGGGCATGGTCAAGTTCGAGAGCGCGTCCACGGCGACGGTCAAGGGCAAGCCCGTGAAGACCACGCTCACCATGGAACTCATCGGTTCCGGCAAGAAGAGCTAGCAGGCTGCTGAGAGCTTCCGCCGGCCGCGCCCGGGTCCCCGGGGCGGCCGGTGAGCAGTTGTGCGCACCGTCCGCCCTTGCTAGAGTAGGGTCGTTATGCGCCCCAGCCGCCGGCCGCGGATCCCCGCCTCGGGAACCCGCGTTCGCCCGCCGCCCGGGGGCGCCCGGAGGATTCCACGATGAAGCGCTGTCTCTGGATCGCAGGTCTGGTGATGTGCCTGGCGGTGGCCGTCTCCGCGGCCGACAACCCCTACAAGAACGCCAAGGTGGGGGACTGGGTCGAGTACACGATGACGACCTCGGCCATGGGGAACAAGATGCAGATGGTCACGAAGCAGACGGTCATCGCCAAGGACGAGGCCTTCGTGACCCTCCGCAACGAGACCACCGCCATGGGGCAGAAGATGCCCCCGCAGGAAGTGAAAATCCCCCTCAACCAACCCTACGACCCTTCGCGGATGATGGCCCGTGCGGAGACGGACGCCAAGGCCACCGTCATCGGCGAGGGCAGCGAGACCATCACCGTGGGCGGCAAGTCCTACGCCTGCCACTGGGTCAAGATGAAGGTCACCGCCACGAAACCCGCGAAGACCGACGGCACCGTGAAGGCCTGGACCACCGCCGACGTGCCTGCGGGCGGCATGGTCAAGATGGAGATGGAGAACGAGATGGCCATGGGCGAAAAGACCATGACTACGAATATGGTCATGGAGCTCACGGGCTTCGGCCGCAAGTAAGCTCGCGCGGCGGGCCTCGCTGATCCGCCGAGGGGCCCCGGGACCGCCCGGAGTCAGGCCGGCTCGACCGAGGCGTCCCGAGGGCCCCCTGCGGATGTCCCGGTGGGAGGTCACGATGGCGAAGGGGGAGAAGGAAGGGAACCGTCTCTCCGCCCGCGCGCCGCAGCGGCCCCGTTTCGGCCCGTGGGAGTGGGGCGTCGCCGCGGGGGTGGTCCTCTTCGCACTCTACCTGCCGCTCTCGCTGGGGATTTCCGCACCCCCGCATCGGCAGGGGCTCGACGACATGGCGGGGGTCCTCATGACCCTGGCGACGTGCGCCGCCATGTTCGCCGCCTCCCGGCACACGCGGTCCGTCTCGCGCCGCCTCTCCACCGCCTGGCTGCTCCTGGGGTTCGCCTACCTGAGCTTCGCCGTCGGCGAGTGCTTCAGCCTCATCGGAGTGGGCTACGGGCAGGGCCTGAGATCCTACTTCCTGGATTTCTTCTACGTCGCCTACTACCCCCTGTTCCTCTCGGGGATCCTCCGGCTGCCCTCGTCGCCGCTCAACCGCTCGGAGCGCCTCAAGCTCCTCTTCGACACCTCCGTGGTGGTGCTCGCCGCGGGCATGCTTCTCTGGGCCCTCCTGGTGGGGCCCGCCCTGAAGGTGGGCGACGGCAGCGGCCTCAGGACCTTCAACGCCATCGCCTTCCCCATGGGCGACCTCGCCCTCCTCTGGGCGGCCTTCACCCTGGTCTTCAGCCGGAGGGAACGGTCCGCGACCCTCATCTACGAACTCCTCGCCGCCTGCGCGGTGCTCCTGGTCCTCACCGACTTGGGACTGACGTACCGGTTCTTCGACCAGCTGCCCTCCGTCTCCCGCTGGCTCGGGCCGGGCTGGTTCCTCAGCCATCTCCTCGCGGCCCTCGCGGCGGGCCGCCAGCTCGCCGCTCCGCCCGCTCTGGCGCCCTCCCCGAGCGAGACGCACGCGGGGCCCAGGCGGCTCTCGGGCGGTTCGTTCTTCCTGGCTTACGCCTGCCTCGCCGCCGTCCTCATGATCCTCGTGATCAGCCGCATCGAGGTCGTCAGCCCCGTCACGGGCGCGGTGCTCGCCGCGCTCCTCGTGCTCGTCCTGGGCCGCCAGATCATGGGCCTCCGGGACAACGAGAAGCTCTACGCCACCCTGAGGCAGGCCCACGACGAGCTGGAGGACCGCGTCCGCGAGCGCACCGCCGAGCTCGCCGAGGCCAACGCGGGGCTCAAGGCCGACGTGGGCGAGAGGAAGCGGGCCGGCGAACGTCTCCAACGGCAGCTCAAGGAGCTCACGGTGCTCGGGGCGGTGGCGGAGTTCGCGGTGGACGCGCAGGACGAGGAGGCGCTTCTCGCGGCGGCGACGGAGACGATTCGCGCCCACCTCTATCCCGACAACTGCGGCGTGCTCCTCCTGAGCCCCTCCGGACGCACCCTCAGCCACGTGTCCTCCTACCACCGGCGGAGCGGCGAGGTGGCCGTCTCCGACGTGCCCGTCAGCCAGGGGATCGTGGGGCGGGCGGTCAGGACGGGGAGCGCGGTGGTCGTCCACGACGTGACGCGTGATCCCGACTACCTGCCCATGGACCCGGAGATGCGCTCCGAGATCGCCGTCCCCCTCAAGGTGGGCCACCGTGTCCTGGGCGTCCTGGACGCGGAGAGCCGGACGCTCGACGCCTTCACGCCCGACGACGAGCGGGTCCTCACCACCCTGGCGAGCCAGCTGGCCACCGCCCTCCTGCGCCTCCGGTCCGACGCCGCGCTGCAGCAGAGCGAGGAGCGGTTCCGGTCGGTGGTGCAGAACGCCAACGACATCATCACGATCCACGACGCGGAGGGGATCGTCCGTTACCAGACGCCCTCCGCGGAGCGGCTCCTGGGCTACGGCCCGGACGGGCTCGTAGGCCGGAACCCCTTCGACATCGCGCACCCCGACGACGTCCCGTCCCTCAAGGAGGCGTTCCAGCGGGTCGTTACGCGGACGGACCTCGGCGTCCCCCGCGAGTACAGGATCCGCCACGAGGACGGCCGCTGGATCCACGTGGAGTCGCTCGGCAGCAACCTCCTCGACAACCCCGCCATCCAGGGCTTCGTCATGACCACGCGCGACGTCACCGAGCGCCACCAGGCCATGCAGGCCCTCGCCATCAGCGAGGAACGCTTCCGGTCGCTGGTGCAGAACTCCTCCGACGTCATCACCATCCACGACGCCGACGGCACCGTGGTCTACGAGAGCCCCTCGGCGGCCCGCATCCTGGGCTACGAGCCGGGCTTCCTCACCGGCCGGTCGCCCTTCGAGTTCGTCCACCCGGAGGACCGGGCCATCGTGGCCGCCGCCCTCCAGCGCGTGGCGGGCAAGACCAATCTCGGGGTGCCCACGGAGTACCGGTTCAAGCGCGGGGACGGCCGCTGGACCTACGTGGAGTCGGTGGGGAACAACATGATGGACCACCCCGCCGTGCGGGGCATCGTGCTCACGAGCCGGGAGATCGCGGAGCGCAAGGAGGCGGAGGCCCGCATCCAGCTCCAGATCAAGCGCCTCGCCGCCCTGCGCGACATCGACTCGGCGATCAACAGCAGCCTCGACCTCCACATCACGCTCCAGATGTTCCTGGACCAGGCCGTGAGCCAGCTCAAGGTCGACGCGGCGGACATCCTCCTCCTCGACCCGGAGACGGGCGTCCTCCAGTTCGCCGCGGGGACGGGGTTCCGCTCGGACGCCCTCCGCCACAGCCGCGTCCCGGTGGGCACCTCGTTCGCGGGCCGCGCGGCCCTCGAGGAGCGCGTCATCGAGGTGCAGGACCTCACGAAGACCCTGGACGGACTCGTGCGCTCGCCCCACCTGCGGGAGGAGGGCTTCCGCTCCTACGCCGCCGCGCCCCTGGTCGTGAAGGGCCAGGTGACGGGCGTCCTCGAGGTGTTCACGAGGACCGCCCTCGAACCCGACCCCGAGTGGATCGACTTCCTCCAGACCCTGGCGGGGCAGGGCGCCATTGCCGTGGACAACCGGTCCCTCTTCGAGCGGATCCGCGGCGCGAACCGCGAGCTCGCGGAGGCCTACGATAGGACCCTCGAAGGCTGGTCCAAGGCCTTGGAGCTGCGCGACCAGGAGACGCAGGGCCACTCGGCCCGAGTCCTCGAGCGCACCCTCAAACTCGCGCGCCGGGCGGGGATCGACGAGAAGGACCTGGTGCACGTCCGGCGCGGCGTGCTCCTCCACGACATCGGCAAGATGGGCATCCCCGACCACATCCTCCTCAAGCCCGGCCCGCTCACGGAGGAGGAGTGGGTGGTCATGCGGCGCCACACGACCTACGCGTTCGACCTCCTCTGGCCCATCCCCTTCCTGAGGCCCGCGCTCGACATCCCGTACGGCCACCACGAATGGTGGGACGGGAGCGGGTACCCCCGGGGCCTGAAGGGGGCGGAGATCCCGCTCTCGGCCCGCGTCTTCTCGGTGGTGGACTCGTGGGACGCGCTGAGCTACGACCGGCCCTATCGGAAGGCGTGGTCCCAGAAGAAGGTGCGCGCCTACCTCGAGGAGATGGCCGGGAGCCACTTCGACCCGGCCCTGGTGGAGCTCTTCCTCTCGCAAAAGGACTGACGGGGAACCTGGCGGACACTGGAGTCTCAGGAGGTGACGATGAACTGGAAACGCATCTTCCTCGGGGGCCTGGTCGCGGGCCTGGTGATGAACGTGCTCGACTTTCTCACCGAGATGTTCGTTCTGGGAGAGCGCTACAAGCAGCTCCAGGACGCTGGCGTCTTCCTGAAGGAGCCCCGCCTGCCCTTCGTCCCCATCTGGATTCTCGGCCTCTTCGCGACGGGCGTCCTCGCGGCGTGGTTCTACGCCGCGGTCCGGCCCCGCCTCGGCCCGGGACCCAAGACCGCCCTCCTCGTGGGCCTCTACCTCGGCCTCCTCGCCCACGTCCCCTACAACGTGACGCACGCCGCGTGGGGCATGCAGGGGCGTTTCATGCCCCTCGTGTGGATGTTGGGCGGCCTGCTCCAGATGGTCGTCGGGACCCTCGTGGCCGGCTGGCTCTACAAGGAAGAGTAGCTACCTGGCCGCACCCTCGGCCTGACCCTCGCCTTCGGCGTGCGGCGGGGCCTCCAGCCATCCGCCGCCGAGCGCCTTGTAGAGCTGGACCGCGCCCGTAAGCTGGATGAGCCGCGCGTCCTGCTGCTGGATCTCGGCGGTGTAGGTCTGCCGCTCGGCGTCCAGGACCTCGAGGTAGCTCGAGACGCCCCCCTTGTACCTGAGCTTGGTCAGACGCGTGTACTCGCGCCCCGAGGTCACGCGGATCTCGTCCTGCTCGAGCTGGCCGCGCACGGTCTGGAGCGTGGCGAGGGCGTCCGCGACCTCGCGGAGGGCCGTGAGGATGGTGCTGCGGTAGGTCAGGGCTGCCTGCGCGGCGCGGGCCTCGGCGGCTCTCACGTTGGACCTCCCGCTCAGATCGAGGAGGGGCCAATTCACGGTGCCGCCCACCGCGGAGAGCCCCAGCCCGTTCCCCTTCAGGAGCTCGCTCAGGGAGGTGCTCACCGCGCCCGCGAAGGCCGTGAGGAAGAAGCGGGGGAAGGGGAAGGCGTCGGCCTTGGCGACCCCGATCCTGGCGGTGGCCGCCGCGAGGGACTCCTCCGACTGCCGCACGTCGGGCCGGCGCTCGAGGAGCTCGGAGGGGAGGCCGGCCGGGACGTCGGGGGGCACGGGCGAGGCTTCGCCGCGGCCGCGGAGGATGTTCCCGGGGGGCTCGCCGAGGAGGATGGAGAGCTGGTTCTCGGCGAGGGCGATGCGCCGCTCGATCGTGGGAAGGTCCGAGCGGACCGAGGCGAGCTGGCCGAGCGCCTGCTGCTCCTCCGTGGCCGAGGCGACGCCGCCGCGCATCTGCGCCCGCACGAGGTCGAGGGAGGCCCGGTCCGACTCGATCGTTCGAAGCGTGATGGCCCGCTGCTCGTCCAGGACCACGAGCGTGAAGTAGGTCTGGGCCACCTGTGCCACGAGGGAGGACACCGCGGCCTTCCTCCCCTCCTCCGTGGCGAGGAGGTCGGCGCGGGCGGCCTGGTTGAGGCGGCGCACGCGGCCGAAGAAGTCGAGCTCCCAGGAGAGCTGTGCGCCGCCCGTGTAGGCCGCGCCCGAGGGGACGGCCCGCCAGGTGACGGTCCCGTCGGGGCCCGGGACCGGAGCCGTGGAGCGCGCGCTGGGCGCCGTGTTGAGAGTGCCCGTGATGCTGGGGAAGAACTCCGACTGCGCCACGCCCGCCAGGGCGCGCGCCTCCTGGACCCTCGCCGTGGCGAGCTGGAGGTCTAGGTTCTGCGCGAGGGCGGTGTTGATCAGCTCGGTGAGCGCCGGGTCTCTGTAGAGCTCCCACCAGGGGACGTCGGCGACGGAGCGCGCGCTCGGGCCGGGGGACTCCCCGCGGTAGGCCCCCGGTAGCCTCACGTCGGGGCGCTTGTAGTCGGGCCCCACGGCGCAGCCCGCGAGGGCCGCGGCGCAGAGGAGCGAGCCGGCGATGAGGACGGGGCGCCTCATGGCTCCGCCCCCCCTTCCGATGCGGCAGGGACCTCGGGGCGCTTCCCCGAGAGGCGCTCGGCGATCTTGAGCACCTCCACGAAGAGGACGGGGACGACGAAGACCGCGAGCGCGGTGGCGGCGATCATCCCGAAGAAGACCGACGTGCCCAGCGCGTGGCGGGAGCCCGAGCCCGCGCCCCGCGCGAGGACGAGGGGCAGGACGCCGAGGATGAACGCGAAGGAGGTCATCAGGATGGGCCGGAGGCGCAGCCGGGCCGCCTCCACCGCCGACTCCACGAGGCCCAGGCCGCCGTCGCGGCGCACCTTGGCGAACTCCACGATGAGGATGGCGTTCTTCGCCGCGAGGCCGATGAGGAGGATGAGGCCGATCTGCGCGTAGACGTTGTTCTCGAGCCCGCGCATCCACTGCCCCGCGAGGGCGCCGAAGACGCCGATGGGCACGGCGAGGAGGACGGCGAAGGGCACGGCCCAGCTCTCGTACTGCGCGGCGAGGAAGAGGAACACGAAGACGAGGGCGAGGCCGAAGATGAGGGGCGCCTTGCCCGCGGCGAGCTTCTCCTGGAGGCTCAGCCCGTACCACTCGTAGGCGTAGGCGTTGGGGAGGACCTGGTCGGCCACCTCCTCCATGGCGCGGATCGCCTGGCCCGAGCTGTATCCGGGCGCCGCGTTGCCTCCCAGCTGGGCGGTCGGGTACATGTTGTAGCGCTCGATGTTCTGGGGGCCGCTCGTGTTCGAGGAGGTCACGAGCGTGTTGAGCGGGACCATCTCGCCCGCGGCGCCGCGGACGTAGAAGAAGTCGATGTCGTGGATGTCGCTCCGGTACTCCGGCGCGGCCTGCATGCTCACTTTGAAGGTGCGCCCGAAGCGCGAGAAGTCGTTGATCTGGACGCCGCCGAGGAAGGTCTGCAGGGCGACGAAGACGTCGTTCACGGGGACGCCGAGCTTCTTGCACTTCTCCCGGTTCACCCGCACCTGGTAGGACGGTGTCCCGGCGCTGCTGAGCACGTAGGCCTGGCCGATCTCGGGGCGCTTGCGGGCCGCGGCCGCCACCTGGTCCGCCACCTGGGCGAGGTCTTCCGGGGAGCCCGCGCCGCGGTCCTGGAGCATCATCTGGAACCCGCCCGTGCTGCCCATCCCCGGGATCGCGGGAGGGTTGAAGAACATGGCCGTGCAGCCGGGCACCGCCGAGGTGCGCCGCCGGATCTCCTGGAGGATGGCGTCCATGCTCTCTCTGCGGGAGGTCCTCTCGCCCCAGGGTTTCAGGTGGCCCACCAGGAGCCCCGCGTTGGAGCGCACCGTGCTCGTGAGGATGTCGAACCCGCAGATGGTGATCGTGCCGTCCACGCCGGGCACCTTGCCCGCGAGCGCGTCCACCTGCTTCATGGCCGCCATGGTGCGCTCGAGGGACGCGGCGTCGGGCAGCGTGACGGCGCCGAAGAAGTAGCCCTGGTCCTCCTGCGGGACGAACCCGCCCGGCACGAACTTCATGAGGAGCCCCGCGCCGCAGGCGATGGCGGCCAGCGTGAGGAGCACCATGGCCGTGCGCCGCACGGCGACCTGCACACCCCGCGTGTAGCCCTCCAGCGTGCGGTCGAACCACCGGTTGAAGGCGCCGAAGAATCGGCCGAGCGGCCCGGCGGGGGCTTGGCGGTCCCTCGGCTTGATGAGGAGGGCGCAGAGCGCGGGGGTCAGGGAGAGCGCCACGATGGCCGAGAGGAGGACCGACACCGTCACCGTCACGGCGAACTGCTTGTAGAGCTGGCCCGCGATGCCGCCGAGGAACGCCACGGGGACGAACACCGACGACAGCACGAGCGCGATGGCCACGACGGGGCCCGACACGTCGCGCATGGCGCGCCGCGTGGCCTCCTTCGCATCGGGGGCGCCCGTCTCCAGGTGGTGCTCCACGGCCTCCACCACCACGATGGCGTCGTCCACCACGATGCCGATGGCGAGGACCATGCCGAAGAGCGTGAGCGTGTTGATGGAGAAGCCGAGCGCGAGGAAGGCCGCGAAGGTCCCCACCAGGGAGACGGGCACGGCGAGCATGGGGATGAGCGTGGCGCGCCAGCTCTGGAGGAAGAGGAAGACCACCACGAGGACGAGGAGGAGCGCCTCGAAGAAGGTCTTGACGACCTCCTTGAGGGACTCCCTCACGAAGACGCTGCTGTCGGTGAAGACCTCCGCCTTCACGTCGGGCGGGAAGCGCCTGGAGAGGCGCTCCAGCTCCTCGCGGACGAGGCGGGAGGTCTCGAGGGCGCTCGCGTCGGGCGTGGGGTTCACGGCGAAGACCGCCGCGGGCATGCCGTTGCGCGTGTCCACGTAGGTGTAGTCCTTGGCGGCGAGCTCCACGCGCCCGATGTCGCGGAGGCGGACGAAGGAGCCGTCGGGCTCCGAGCGGACGATGATGCTCCCGAACTCCTCCTCGTCCACGAGGCGCCCCTGGACGCGCACCGAATACTGGAACGCCTGGTCCTTCGGCGAGGGGCGCTGACCCACCTGGCCCGCGGCTGCCTGCACGTTCTGCTCGAGGACGGCTCGCTGGACGTCCTGGGCCGTGATGCCGAGGCGCGCCATCTTGTCGGGCCGCAGCCAGATGCGCATGCCGAAGTCGGAGCCGAAAGCGCGCACGTCGCCCACGCCCTTGAGCCGCTTCACCGGGTCCACCACGTTGATGGTCCCGTAGTTGTTGAGCCAGAGGTCGTCGTAGGACCCGCCGGGCGAGTAGAGGACGAAGTGGATGAGGACGTCGGGCTGCTGCTTCTGGACGAGGACCCCCGACTGGTTCACCTCGGTGGGGAGCCCCGGCGCCGCGCGGGAGACGCGGTTCTGAACGAGGACCGTGGCGATGTCGGGGTCCTTCCCCAGGTCGAAGGTCACGTTCAGGCTGTAGCTCCCGTCGCTCGCGCTCTGGGAATCCATGTGGAACATGCCGTCCACGCCGTTGACCTGCTGCTCCACGGGCTGGGCGATGGCCTGCTCCACGACCTCGGGGCTCGCGCCGAGGTAGAAGGCCGAGACGTTGATGGTGGGCAGGTTGATGTTGGGGTACTGGGCGATGGGCAGGTTGAGGCCCGCGATGGACCCCGCGAGGACGATGACGAGGGCCACGACGATGGCGAAGACCGGGCGGTCGATGAAGAACTGCGCCATGGGAGTCCCGCTACTTGGAGGAGCCGTGGGCAGGCTCGGAGGACGAGCCGTTCCCGTCGGGAGCGGGGGCCGCCACGAGCGCCGGCCGGACCACCGCGCCCTGCCGCGCCTTCAGGAGGCCCTCGACGACGATGCGCTCTCCCGGGTTCACGCCGCTCTTCACGAGCCAGTTGGGCCCCTGCCGGGCCCCGAGCTTCACGGGCCGGATCTCCACCACGTCGCCGGCGCCGACCACGGCGAGGGCGTACCGGCCGAGCGTCTCCTGCACGGCCTTCTGCGGGACGAGGATGGCGTCCGTCTCCGACTTGTCCACGAGGCGGACCTTCACGTACATGCCGGGCTTGAGGACGCTGCGCGTGTTCGGGAAGACGGCGCGCGCCGTGATCGTGCCCGTGGTGGGCGACACGGCGCGGTCGAGGAAGTCCACCTGCCCCTTGGGGCCGTAGACCTCGTCGTTGGACAGGAGGAGCTGGGCCCCGGGGGCTTCCAGGCGCGTCGCGGCGTCGATGGGGGCCGTGCCGGTCGCGCCGTCCTTGTGCTCGGTCTTGAGGAGGTGGTCCACGAGGGCGAGGTACTCCTGCTCGCTGATGCTGAAGTAGGCGTACACCGGGTCGTTCACGGAGAGCGTTGCCAGGAGCGTGGAGCCGGAGGTCACGAGCGCGCCCTCGTCCACCTGGTGCAGGCCGATCTGCCC
>JBBIUU010000039.1:0-26311 GCA_037440125.1 Acidobacteriota bacterium | reverse complement strand
AGCATCGGCCTACGGAGCCGGAGGTTACAGGTTCGAGTCCTGTCGGGCGCACCACGATTCTGCGAGGGGGGCGATGCCCCCCTTTCGTCTTTTCCCCTTCCAGGAGGCCCGAGTACCGCACACGGCCCGACGCTGCTCGGAAGGCCTGTGGATTGACCCCCTTTCCGATTTCCTTCACTCTAAGCGGACGGAGGCTTCCCCGCCCTCCCTACAATTCGCGCGACGAGGAGAACTTCGCATGAAGAAAGAGTCCATCCTGATGCTGATCGCCGGCGTGGTCCTGGGCGCTGTGCTGGGGTTCATCGGAACCCGCCAGTACTACGCCGACAAGGCCGTGCAGGCCCCCGCGCCCCAGCCCCCCGCACCGACGCAGGCCGCACCCGCGGGCGGGAACGCCCCCGGCGGGCAGGAGGCCTTCGACCCCAAGGAACACGAGGCCATGCTGGCCCAAATCAAGGCGGAGGTCGAGAAGGACCCCAAGAACGTGGAGCAACGCGTGCTCCTCGGCAACATCCTCTACGACGCGGGCAAGTTCGGGGAGGCGATCCCCTACTACGAACAGGCCCTCAAGCTTGATCCCAAGAACGCGGACGTGATGGTAGACCTGGGCGTGAGCTATCGGAACGTCCACCGGTACGACGACGCCCTCCGGTACTTCCAGGACGCGCTGAAGGTGCAGCCGGACAAGAAGCAGGCCCTCTTCAACATCGCCATCGTGTACGGCGTCGACAAGAAGGACAAGGCGAAGGGCCTGGAGGCCCTCAAGCGCTTCCAGGAGAAATACCCCGACGAGCCGGCGGGCAAGATGCTGGCCGACGAGTTCGCCAAGCGCTAGGCGAGAGGTCCCTCCGATGGACGCGGGCACGGCGCGCAAGGATCTGGTCACTTTCGGTCGCAGGCTCTACGAGAAGGGCTTCGTGGCCTCCACCGACGGCAACCTCTCCGCGCGCCTGCCCGGGGGCGGGTTCCTGACGACGCCCACGGGGCTCCCCAAGGGCGAGCTCTCGGAGGCGCTCATCGCGAGCCTGGACGGCGAGGGTCGGGCGATCTCCGGCAAGCCCTCCAGCGAGTGGCCCATGCACCTCGCCATCTACCGCGCTCGGCCCGACGTGGGCGCCGTGGTCCACGCCCACCCGCCCTTCGCCACGGCCCTCGCGTGTGCCGGCCGCGGCATCGACCGGCCCGTCTTGTCGGAGGTGGTCATTTCCCTCGGCACCGTGCCCCTCGCGCCCTTCGAGCTCCCCTCCACGGAGGACCTCGCCGAGGGCGTGGCGTTGGCCCTCGGGGCGCATGCGGCGGTCCTCCTCGCCAACCACGGCGCGGTGACCGTGGGGCCCGACGTGCGCACCGCCTACTACCGGATGGAGACCCTCGAGCAGGCCGCGCGCATCACGCTCTACGCGGACCTCCTCGGCGGCGGACAGCCCCTCCCCGAACCGGCGGTGAGCGCGCTCAGGACCCTCGGGGAGGGCTACCGCCTCGCACCCCTCCCCTCCCCCGCCTGCGAGGGGTGCCCCGTGGCGGCCGGCGAACGAGGGGCCCTCGTGCTGAGGCGCGACGAGTTGGCCAAACTATTGGCGGAATTCGCCCGGGTTTACCCCGGCGGCAAATCCCAGTAGACTATGGCTCAACCCTTGAAGGAGGGACTGATGGCGGATTATGGAGAGGCCTTGGGCATGATCGAGACGAAGGGCCTGGTGGCCATGATCGAGGCGTCCGACGCCATGGTCAAGGCTGCGAAGGTGACCCTCGTGGGATGGGAGAAGATCGGCGGCGCCTACGTGACCGCCATCGTGCGCGGCGACGTTGCCGCGGTGAAGGCCGCCACGGACGCCGGGGCCGCCGCGGCCCGCAAGGTGGGCGAGCTCGTCACGGTGCACGTCATCCCGAGGCCGCACTCTTCCCTCGAGGACGCCCTGCCCATCGGCAAGTCCAGCCAGAACCGGTAGCGCGATGAAGCTCGGCAAGGTGGTGGGCACGGTCGTGGCCACCCGGAAGGACCCGCGGCTGGTGGGTCTGAAGATGCTCGTCGTGTCGACGCTCACGCCCGACCAGAAGCCCGACGGCGGCTACGAGGTCGCGGTGGACACGGTTTCCGCGGGGTTCAAGGAGACCGTGCTCCTCTGCACGGGCTCCTCGGCCCGCATGACCGACCGCACCGAGAAGGCCCCGGTGGACGCCACCATCGTCGGCATCGTCGACACGGTGAATTTGGACTGAATAGGCGGAAGGCATGAGGCGTGAGGCGCGAGGCAATTCCATCTCCCCAACTGCGCTTTCGCCGCGTTGTTTCTCACGCCTCGCGCCTCGCCACTCGCGGCTGAGATCATGAACGTCGGCAAGGTGGTGGGCCACCTCTACTGCACGGTGAAGGACCCGCAGCTGCACGGGCAGCGGATCCTCTGCGTCGAGCCGCTCGGCGGGCGCGAGAAGCCCTTCTGGGCGCTCGACGCGGTGGGCGCCGGCGCGGGCGAGACGGTGGTCTACTGCACGGGGCGCGAGGCGAGCTTCGCCTTCCATCCGGCGTCCGTGCCCTGCAACGCTTGCATCGTGGGCATTGTGGACGAGATCAGAGAGGGACAGGCATGATCATCGGCCGGGTCGTGGGCGAGGTGGTCTCCACCGCCAAGGTGAGGACCTACGAGGGGTGCAAGCTCCTCCAGGTCCAGCCCCTCGACCTCGACCGCAAGCCCTCGGGCCTCCCCATGACCGCCGTGGACCTCGTGGACGCCGGCCCCGGCGACGAGGTCCTCATCTGCCTCGAGGGGCAGAGCGCCGTGGACGCCATCGGCATCCCCGACAACCCGGTGGACGCGGTCCTCCTCGCCGTGGTGGACACGGTGAGCTTCGTGCCCGCCAGGAGGGACAACCCGTGGACCGCGTGAGCAGCATCGCGCAGCGGGCCCTGCAGCGGCTCGGCTCGTCCGCTCCCGCCGCCGCGAGCGGCGGCGCGCTGCCGCGCGAGGTGCGCCTGGGCAAGCTCGACATGCCGCAGCTCGCGCGCCTCGTCTACCTGCAGGCGGGCGACGCCGTCGTGGACCAGGTCCTCGCCATGCTCAAGGCCGGGCGTCCCGTGTATCTCGACCGCCCCGCCATCGAGTCGTCCCTCGGTATGGCGGACTACCCGCCGCGCCTCCAGGAGCAGTTCAACCGCTGGTTCTCCCGCCTCGCGGGCTACGGCATCCACCTGACGGCGCAGGCCTCCGCCCCGCCGCTCCCCGCGGCTCCGCCGGCGACGAGACCACCGGCGCCCGCGCCGGTCCAGGTGCGCCCCTCGCCGGCGGCCGCGCCCGTGACCGCCACGGTCATCGGCCGTCCCGACCAGCAGCTCTTCTCCGAAATCCTCGGCGACGCGGTGGCGGAACCTCACCCGTGCGTGAAGGAGCCGGGCAGGGCCTGTTGTGGTTCCGGCCGCTGCAAGACGCTGGGGTTCTAGCTCCTTTACGCCGGCCCGCCAGTCTCGGGCCATTTGCCACGTCACACTCGGCGCTCGCATCCTCAACGGACGATCTGAGTCCGACTCCGGTGCGATCGCCTCGCCTTCCTCGCATCTGACCCGATCCGGGCGGGATGATCGTTCACGTGTGAATCAACCCTCGCGTGCGCCGCCTGTAGCTCGTCAGGTCGATGGAGAGGCTCACGCCCGTTCGACGCGGTTTCGCCCGCGCTCTTTCGCGAGGTAGAGCGCGCGGTCCGCGGCGGCGACGAGTTCTGCTGGCGCGCCCCCGTCGGCGGGGCGGCACGCGGCCACGCCGAGGCTCATGGTGACCACCGGTGCGGCGGCGGCCCCGGGGTGCGGAATCGCGAGGGCCTGCACGCCCGCGCGGAGGTCGTCGGCGAGCGCGGCGGCGTGCTCGAGCGCGGTGTCGGGCAGGAGGACGATGAACTCCTCGCCGCCGTAGCGCGCCAGGAGGTCGCCCGCGCGCTGGAGCCCCGATTGGAAGGAGGCGGCGATGCTGCGGAGGCACGCGTCGCCCTCGGGGTGCCCGTGGGTGTCGTTGTAGAGCTTGAAAGAGTCCACGTCGGACATGAGGACGGCGAGCGGGGCGCCCGAGCGGAAGGCCCGCCGCCACTCGCCCTGAAGGACGTCCTCGAACCGTCGGCGGTTGGCCACGCCCGTGAGCGGGTCGCGGTGCGAGAGCTCGGTGAGGCGCCGGTTCGCGTCCTCGAGCGCCTCGTTGGCCTCGTTGAGCTGGGAGGTGCGCTCCGCCACGAGGGCCACGAGCCTCCTCTCGCGGAGGCGCAGCTGACGCACCCGGAGCCGGTAGCCGCCCACCGACGCGGCGAGGGCCAGCGCGGCGCAGGCCGCGAAGAAGGGCAGGGTCTGGTAGAAGCGCGGCCTCACGCGCACCGCGACGGACCGCACCGCCGCGTTCCAGACGCCGTCTTCGTTGCACGCCGTCATCTCGAACCGGTATCGTCCCGGCGGCACGTTCGTGTAGTAGGCCACCCGCCGGTTCCCCGCCTCCACCCAGCGCTCGTCGAAGCCCGCGAGGCGGTACCGGAAGAGGACGCGCTCGGGCGCCCTGAGGCTCAGAGCCGCGTAGCGCACCTCCAGGTTGTGGGCGCCCGCGGGCACGACGGCCTCGCCGCCCGAGAGGACCGTCTTCCCGTCCGCCGTGAACGCCTCGATGCTGAGGGGGGGAGGCACGGTGTTCGTGGGGAGGTGCGCGGGGTCCACGACGACGAGGCCTTCCGCCGTGGGGAACCAGAGGCGCCCGTCGCGCGCGGCGCACCCGGCGGGCTGGCAGCCGCCCATGCACTCGCTGCTCCCCATGCCGTCGGCCTTCCCGAAGGCGTCGCACGACACCCTCTCCCTGCGCCCGTCGGCGAAGTCCTCGAGCGAGGCGAGGGACACGCGGAAGAGGCCCTTGTTGCAGCTCATCCAGAGGTTCCCCAGGCCGTCGGGGAGGACCTGGAAGACAACGTCGTCGTGCAACCCGTCGCGCCTCGTGCAGGCCGTGAGCTTCCCGTCCTTGAACCGCGCGAGGCCGCCGCCCCCGGTGCCGAACCAGAGACTCCCCGAGGGGCTCTCGTAGGCCGACACCACGACCTCGCTCGCGAGCCCATCCGCCGCCGTGTAGGTCCTGATCCGGCCGCCTTCGAGCACCGCGAGGCCGCCCGTGGTTCCCACCCAGAGGCGCCCTGCGCGGTCCTCGTGGAGGCACCACACCTCGTTGTTGGGCAGGCCGTCGCGCGTGGTCATCACGGTAAAGCGGCCTCCCTTCCCCCTGGCTATGCCGCCCCCGTAGGTGCCGGCCCAGAGCGTACCGTCGCGCGTCTCCTGCAGGCAGAGGACGAAGTCGCCGGCGAGGCCGTCCGTTTCGCCGAAGTGCTTCCAGCGGCCATCCGCGAAGTGGTCCAGGCCTCCGGTCTCGGTGCTCACCCAGAGGCTGCCGTCGCGGGCTGCGAGGAGGGCGCGCACCGAATCGCCAGAGAGTCCGTGGCCCTTGCGGAAGGTCGTGAAGGAGCGACCGTCGAAGCGGCTGAGCCCCGCCCCGCTCGTGCCCGCCCATAGGGCGCCCGAGGAGTCCTGGCACACGGACCGCATGACGTTGCCCGGCAGCCCCTCGCGCGTCGTGTATGTGAGAAACTTGCCGCGGGAGAGGCGGACGAGCCCACTACCCCACGTGCCCGCCCAGAGGCTGCCTTCGCGGTCCTCGAGGAGCGCGATCACGGCGTCGTCGGGGAACCCGTTCTTGGAGGCGAGGGTGTCGAAGTGCCCCTCCCGGAACCGGCACAGCCCGCCGCCGTAGATGCCCACCCAGAGGTTGCCGTCGCGGTCCTCACAGAGGGAGCGGACACCGCCCTCGGGCAACCCGTCGGGCTTGCCGAAATGGGTCGTTCGCCCGCCTTCCAGCTTCACGAGACCGTTGGAGGTCCCGATCCAGAGCGCTCCGTCCCCGGCCACGAGGAGGCACCAGATGCCCTCACCCTTGAGCGCTTCGGTTCCCGGGGGTGACTCGAACCGGCCGTCGCTCATCCTGAACACGCCCGCGCTCCGCGTCCCGATCCAGAGGCCCCCCGCCCCGTCCAGGCAGAGGGCGCGGAGGTCGTCGTTGGGCAGCCCGTCCTTCGCCGTGAGGAGCGTCCTCGCGCCCTCGTGGAAACGGAGTAGCCCGAGGGAAGTGGCCGCCCAGTGGTCGCCGTCGGGCGTGCCCCTCACGGCCCATACCCCGCCGCGGAGCGGACCCGTGCCGCCGGTCATGTCCTGGAAGGCGCCCCCCTGCATCCTCAGGAGGTCGCCGCCCCAGGTGCCGATCCACAGCGCGCCCGAGGCGTCGCACCAGAGGGACGCCACGGCGTTGTCGCGCAGGGCCGCCACGTTCATCTTGTCGAAGACCGTGAAGCTCCCCCCGTCGAAGCGCACGAGGCCCTCCTCCGTGCCGAACCATAGGTAGCCGTCGGGCGTCTGGAGGAGCGCGCTGACGGTGTTCTGGGGGAGGCCCTCCTGCGTGGTCCAGCCCTGCTGGACGTACTGCGTGACGCCGAGGGCGGGATCGAGGGCGGGGAGGGCGCAGGGCGCAAGCGCGAAGAGCGCAGCGGCGACGAGGCGTCTCAGCCGTCGTCCCGCCGACGCTCGTGCACCCGTGCTGTTCGGAGAGCACGCTACCATGGAATCCCCCGATTCATTGTGGCACAGGTAAGGACTCGGTCCGGCTCGCGCCTAGGTCGCGAGGAGCTCCTCGCAGGCCCAGAGGACCTCCTCGGGCGCGACGGCCTCGAGGCACGGGGGCTTCATGGCGGGCGAGGGCTTGCAGTCCCGGAAGAAGGCCTGCCGGCACGGCGAGCACGGGAATGCGGCGTAGACCACGCGCTGCCGCTGGGGAGGGATGAAGGGCGCGGTCTTCCACGGCGCGCCGGGGCCGAACACGGCCACGACCTTCGCCCCCACCGCGGCGGCGATGTGCATGGGCCCCGAGTCGTTGCCCACGAAGAGCGCAGCGCGTTCGAGGACCGCCGCCATGCCCTTGAGGGTCGTCTTGCCCGCCAGGTCCACGGCCGACGGGCACGCCGCCATCGCCTCCCGGTGAACGGCGGCGTCGGCGGGCGCGCCCACGAAGACGGCGCGCACCCCCTGCGACTTCTCCAGCCCCGCGGCGACCTGGCCGAAGCGCGCGGCATGCCAGGCCCGCGGCGCCTTGCTCGCGGTGATGTGGAAGGCGGCGAAGGGGCCGGCGACGCCGGCCTCGGCGAGCACCGACGCGGCCTCGGCCCGGTCGGCGTCCGAGAGCGGGAAGGCGAGGCCCTCGTCCCGGAGGATCACGCCGAGCGGCTCGAGGACCAACGCGAACTGCCTGGCGTGGTGGAAGTGCCAGTGCTCCTGCGTGAAGGGCACGGCGTGCGTGAGGAGGAAGGAGCGACGGTCCGTGGCGAGGCCCGCGCGGACGGGGATTCCCGCGAGCTTGGCGAGGAGCGCCTCGCGGAAACCTTTGGGGAAGATGAGAGCCGCGGCGAAATTCTCGCGCCGGAGCGCCCGAGCCTCGGCCCACGTTCCCCTCCCATCAGTGCGCCTCAGGAGACGCGCCGAAGCCACGCCAAGCAGGCCCTCCACCGCCGCGCGGACGGAGGGCTTCACGAGGGCGTGGAGCTCGAGGTCGGGGCGCGCCGCGCTGAGAGCCGCGAGGGAGGGCGTGCAGAGCACCACGTCGCCGAGCCAGTTGGGCAGGCGGAGGAGGACCTTCGCGCCTCGCGGCAGCTCGACGGGGGAGGCCATCGCGTCAGTGCCCGCCCTTCGACAGGAGCACGATGAGGAGGACCAGGATCGTCCCGGCGAAGAGGGACGCGAAGAAGATCTTCACCCACGACCACGGCTTCTCGCCGTAGACCTTCCCCGTCTGGCCGTTGATGACGAAGGGGAAGACCTTGCCCTTGTACTTGAAGGAACCGATCCAGAGCGGGCAGAGGAGGTGCTTAAAGGTCTGGTCGCTCAGGCTCGTCCGCACGCGCAGGTCCCGCTGGGTGTCGCCGGGGACGTCGCCCGAACAGCGCTCCACCTGGTCCGACTCCATGTTCTGCTTCGCGATCTGATAGACCATCTTCAGCGGCATGTCCGCGTTGAGGATGCCGAAGCCCGAGAGGTACATGGGGCTGTAGGGCGTGAGGTTCGCGGTGTCGTACGGGTAGACCTTGAGGATGAGGTTGAGGCGCTCGTGGTGGACGCCCGGCACGAGGGCGTCGTCGTAGTCGTCTGCGCGGCTCCCCGAGGCGGGCTCCCAGCGGACCTTCTGCACCTGGCGCTGCTCCCACCGCGTCTTGCCGTCGCTCCCCGTCACCTCCACGTTTTCGGTGACGTAGTAGTAGTAGCCGGCCATGGCGTTCCAGTCGCTTTCGGCGTGCGCGTCGAAGGCGAAGAAGGGCAGGTAGAGGCCCGAGACGCGGTCGAGGCGCCCGAGGTTCTTCAGGTCGTTGGGCCGGAACCAGCCCGTGCCCAGCCAGCCCTGGAAGGTGCTCTGGCTCTGCTTCTTGTCCACCTTGAAGGGGATGAGCGCCTCGGGCTTGATGACGTTCTCCGCCGGCGCGGCGGCCTCCGCGACGTACGTGGAGGCGCAGAACGGGCACGTGATGTCGCGGCGGTCCGTGGGCGGCGCCTGGACCGTGGCCCCGCACTGCTTGCACGTGAAGGTTTGGAGCGTGACGCCGTAGCCCTCGGCCTTGGGCACCTTCTCGAGGAAGGCCATGAGGTCGTGCTCCTCGGCCTCGAAATCTCCGCGCTGCGGCACGTCCACGAGGGAGTCACAGTACTGGCAGCGCATCTTCTGCGCGCCCGGCTCCCACGCCAGCTCGCCACCGCAGTTGGAGCACGGGAAGCGGTCGCTCTGAGCGGTTCCCTTCGCGGCCTTGGGATCGGGGACGTTCGGAGTCGTGGGCTGGTCCATGAGCTCCTCCGGAAGAGGTTCAGGTTACCACGCGGCTCAGGCGGGGAGCGGCACGGGGTGCGCCGGCGCGCGGCCCTCGAGGACCGCGAGGCAGTCGGCCACCGCGAGTCGGGCCATGGCCTCGCGCGTCTCCCGGCTCGCCGAGCCGAGGTGGGGGAGCAGGAGCGTGTTCGGGAGGTCCTTGAGCCCCGGGGCGAGGAGCGGCTCGCGTTCGTAGACGTCCAGGCCCGCGGCCGCGAGAGGGCCGTCGCGGAGGCAGTCCACGAGGGCGGCCTCGTCGACGAGGGGGCCGCGCCCCGTGTTCACGAGCACCGCGCCCGGCTTCATGGCGAAGAGGCGCTCGCGGTCGAGGAGGTGGTGCGTGGTCGCGTTCAGCGGGCAGTGAAGGGACACCACGTCCGCGGTGCAGAGCAGTTCGTCCAGAGGCACGAACTTCGCGCCGAGGGCCGACTCCACCGACTCGGGCAGGCGGTGGCGCTGGGCGTAGACGATGCGGAGGCCGAAGGGCGCGGCGCGGCGCGCCACGGCCCTGCCGATGCGCCCCATGCCCACGATGCCGAGCGTCTTGCCGCGGAAATCGGTGCCGAGGAGGAGGTCGAGGCGCCAGCCCTTGAATCGGCCCGCGCGGAGGAAGCGGTCGCCCTCGATGATCCTCCGCGCGGCGCCCATGAGGAGCGTCCAGGTCAGGTCCGCGCACGACTCGGTGAGGACGTCGGGCGTGTTCGTCACGACGATGCCGCGCCGGGCGCACGCGGCGAGGTCCACGTTGTCCACGCCCACGGCCACGTTCGAGACGACCCTGAGCGTGGGGCAGGCGTCGAGCACGGCCTCGGTCACGGGATCCGAGAGGAGCGCCACGACCCCTTGCGCCCCTCGGAGGCACCCGATGACCTGCGCCTCGCTCCGCTTGCCCGTGGCGCGGAAGACCTTCACCCGCGCCCGGCCCTCCATCATCGTCAGGGGGTTCCCCGGCAGGGGCGACGTCACCGCCACTTTCGGGATCATTATCTTGTCCTTCTTCACCTACTCCCCTACTCCCCTACTCACCATACTTTCAGCACGACGATCGCCGCGTTGAGGTTGCCCTTCACGGGGCCCACGTCGCTGCGCAGGGCGTACCCCAAGTCCACGGTCCAGTAGGTCTGCCAGGGACCCGTGACGGCGCCCGTGAAGGAGGCGCCCGTGAAGTTCTGGTAGAGGCTCACGTCCTGGAGGGGCTGGACGCGCGCCTGGTCGAGGCGGAGGCCGAAGCGGACCACGTTCGCCACGCTGAAGTCGTACGCCACGCGGAAGATGGCGCCGCGGTCGAAGCGCACGCCGCTCCCGGCGAAGCCGCTGAGCTGGTCCCGGCCCAGGTAGGTGAACTGGTACTGGCTGAAGCGGTCCAGGTCCTTGCCGTCCATGTACGTCGCGCTGAGCGTGATCTTCTGGAAGGAGGGCAGGTAGAACGCCTTGTTCGCGGCCACCTCCCACTGGGCGTAGCTCTTCTTGCTGTCGGCGTCGGCGTGGGTGCCGGGCAGGCCCCAGGGCGCCCAGTCGCTCCGGTGGTGGGCCTCGTAGAAGGCGGACGCGGACCACCCCTTCCGCGCGTAGCTGAAGGTGAGCCGCCCCGCAAGGTCGAAGTTGTCCTTCGGCAGGACGAAGAGCGAGGAGGTGTCCGAGGCGTCGGAGTACTTGTAGTAGGTGCCGATGAAGGCGAGCGTGAGCTTGGAGAACTCGGTCACGCGCCAGCCCAGGTCGCCGTCGATCCGTTCCCTCAGGATCTTCACGTCCTCGGAGGGGACCTCCTCCCCTCCCAGGAAGCACTTGTCTTTGAAGGGGACGGCGAAGAGGAAGGCGTCGGCGCTCGCGTCCACGTGGGGGAAGAGGTTCACCTTCGCCACGGTGGCCGTGTTGACGACGCCGGTGATGAGGAAGTTGACCTGGGTCTTGCTCTTCTTGAAGTCGTAGTCGAAGTAGTTGGCGCCGAGGAGCGGGAGCGGGTAGTCGAGGCTGGGGTCGTAGTAGGCGCCCGCCGCCGCGAACCACCGGCCCGTCTTGGGCTCGGTCTCGAGGACGCGCGTGCCGTCCTTCTGCTTCTTGAGGTACCGGAGCCCCTTCGGCGTCTCCTGGAGGATCTGCTTGTCGCTGGCCTCCGCCTGGGCGATCTCCTTGACGAAGGCGGGGGCGTTCACCTTGAGGTCGGTGAATCGGATCTCGCGGTCCGCGGCGACGTTCACGCCCGCCACGGAGAAAATCTGCTGGCCCGTCATGCGCGTGAGGAGCCAGTAAGTGCGCCCCTCCGGGCCCTGCACCGGCGTGTAGAAGTCGGTCTCCTCGTTGCTGATCTGCGGGTCCTGCAGGCCCGTCTGGCGCACGCTCATCTTCCGCCGGATGTAGGTCTCCTTGTCGATCCAGACGCGGCCCGAGTAGAGGCTCCCCTTGGCGCCGGGCGCCGGGATGATCTCCACCACGTAGCAGTCGTGCCCGTCCACGGGCTCGTCGCGGAGGTAGCGGTAGCTGTAGTCGCGGCCCAGCGTGAGCGCGAGCGGGAGGGTGTTCACCTTCTCGGGCTCGATGATGGGCAGGTTGGGGATCGTGGGGCCCTTCCACGCGACGCCGTTCACGAGGAGCTGGTTCTGCACCCACCGGGCGCCCACGCCCTTCTCAAAGAAGAAGGAGTTCTTGAAGGTCACGTCCATGCTGCCCGCGCCGCCCGGCAGCTTGAAATGGTAGTCCACCTGGGCCGCCGCGGCGTAGTTCTCGAGGAAGATGTCCTGCGGCTGCTGCACCGCCTGGTGCCGGGCGAGGATGATCTCCACGGGGATCCTGTAGGTGCCCGTCACGGAGACGCGCTCCTGGCCCACGGTGCCCGTCTTGAGGCGGCTGAAGAAGAGGAGCTGGGCCTTGCCCTGCCAGGGGACGCGGAGCACCGTCTCGCCGCGCTTCTGGTCGGCGGTATAGCCGAGCTCGGCGCGGGGCCCCTCGGGGAGCGGGCAGGCGTAGGGCGCGGACACGTCTCCCGTGGGCAGCTTGAGCTGGAGCTCGCCCGCCGGGGACTTGGAGATGACGGGGACGAGCGCGATGGCTTGCACCATGGACTCGGCGTCGAGGAAGTTGAGCGTCCCCACGTCGGCCCTGGGGCCGCTCGCGTCGCGGACCTCGGTCGCCTGCACCGAGAAGCCCGCCGCCATCTCCGGTGACAGGAGTCCGCGCAGATGGGCGAGCGCGTGCCACACCGCCGCCGGGTTGCCCGTCTCCAGGTCCACGAAGCCCACGCCCTCGGAGGCGGAGAGCAGGACGAGGAGCTGCGCGCCGATGGGCGACTCGACCTTGGGCAGGTGGAGGAGGAGCGGCGCGCCCAGGTGGCGGGACTCCACGAAGTGCACGACCTCGGCGTCGGGCCCGCCCGAAGCACCCGTGGAGGTGGAGGAGTAGCCGTCCACATAGGCCCTCAGCTCCCGCTCGTACAGGGGCTCGAGGGTTGCGGCGACTTCCGGTGAGACCTCGCCGAGGAGGACCGAGGCCTCGGCCTTGCCGCGCACGGAGGCGGAGAGCTGCTTGAGCGCGAGGGCGAGCTGGTCGGGGTCGGCCTTGAGGGCCTCGGGGACCTGCGCCCAGTCGAGGGAGAGCGCGAGGTCGCGGGCGCCGCCGGCGTGCTCCGAGAGCGCCGCGAGGTAGGCGTGCGTCGCAGGGTCTCCGACGCTCCCCGGGAGAGCCGTGGCAATGATCAGTCGCGCGCCACCCTCGGCCACGGCTTGCTCGGCGGCCTCGAGCGCGGGCCAGTCGGGGGCCTTGGCCCACTCGGAGGTGAGCTCGAGCGTGACGTCCAGGGGGTTGGCCGCCTCGCAGGGTTCGGCCTTGAGCGCCTGCGCCACCGCGTCCCACTGGGCGGGAGCCGCCCTCAGCCCGAAGCGGAGGGACGGCTTGGGCGGAGCGGTCCGGGCGCTGGCCGCGGCGGAGGCGAGGAGGAGGGCGAGGACGAGGAAGCGGCGCATGGTGTCTCCTTCCACTCTTCAGGGGGGGATTGTACCCCAACGACAACGGCCCGGGACGGATCCCGGGCCGTGGATGAATCGGGTTGTGGCCGGGGCGGGGCCCCGGACGGGCTCACTCGCCGTCGTTG
The DNA here is from genome assembly GCA_037440125.1 of Acidobacteriota bacterium. Classification (GTDB taxonomy): domain Bacteria; phylum Acidobacteriota; class UBA4820; order UBA4820; family DSQY01; genus JAKAJA01. The sequence goes on along the minus strand of JBBIUU010000039.1, from coordinate 13,327 downwards.
CCGATGGCGTCCGTGGGGCAGGAGGCCTTGGCGTCCTCGCAGGCCTGCTCTTCCTCGGGGTTGCCGGGCTGCTTCGTCACGTAGGCGTGGCTGGAATCGTCGTTCATCGCGAAGAAGTCGGGGGCGATGGAGACGCAGGAGTCGCAGGCGATGCAGTTCTCGTCCACGTACCACTTTCCGGCGGCGCCCTCGGCGACCTTCAGATTCTTGTCGGCCATCTTACGAACCCTCCTCAGGGAGTCAAACGATTTGGGGAGCACCCCCAGAATCAAGGGGGTGAAATATACCCTCGGAGGCGGTTCAAGTCAATGGGTTAGGGGCGGTTGCGGGAGGCGGCCCGGAAAAGTGGGGCATGTGGCGCGGGTCCTCGTCCGGGAGGCCTGCCGGACCCGTCCTGCACCTTTCCAACGCCGCCCGGCCGGCTTATCCTAGGCCCATGGCGCGAGTGCTCATCGTCGACGACGAAGCTCCCATCCGGCAGGCCCTGAGGGGCATCCTCGAGCGGCAGGGCTACGAGGTGGCGGAGGCCCCCTCGGCCAGGGCGGCCATCGCCCGGCTCGGCGAGAGGCCGCCCTTCGAGGCCGCCCTCGTGGACCTCCGCCTGCCCGACGAGGACGGCACGGCGGTCCTCGAGGCCGTGCGGCGCGAGGGCCTGCCGACCGCGGTGGTCATGATCTCGGGCCACGGCTCCATCCCCGCGGCGGTGGCCGCGGTCCGCTCCGGCGCCTTCGACTTCCTCGAGAAGCCCCTCGACCGCGAGCGCGTCCTCATCACCCTGCGCAACGCCACGCGCCACGCGGCGCTCACGCGGGAGGCCTCGGAGACCTCCGAGGGCGGGCTCGTCACGCGCTCGCCGCTCGTGCAGGCGCTCCTCTCCGAGGCCGCGCGCCTCGCGGTCTCGAACGCCCCCGTGCTCGTCACCGGCGAGACCGGCTCGGGCAAGGAGGTGCTGGCGCGCTGGATCCACGCGCGGAGCCCTGCCTCCGCGGGCCCCTTCGTGGCGGTGAACTGCGCGGCGCTCCCCGAGACCCTCGCCGAATCCGAGCTCTTCGGGCACGTGAAGGGCGCCTTCACGGGCGCCGACGCCGCGCGCAAGGGCAAGTTCCAGAGCGCCGACGGCGGCACCCTGTTCCTCGACGAGGTGGGCGACCTCGGCGGCCCCGTCCAGGCCAAGCTCCTCCGGGTCCTCGAGGACGCCGCCGTGGAGCCCGTGGGCTCGGACCGCAGCGTCCCCGTGAAGGTCCGCGTCATCGCCGCCACGCACCGCGACCTCAAGGCCAAGGCCCGCGAGGGCTCCTTCCGCGAGGACCTCCTCTTCCGCATCGGCGGTCTGCCCCTCGAGGTGCCGCCCCTGAGACGCCGGCCCGAGGACATCCCGCTCCTCGCCGCGCGGTTCCTCACGGAGGCCCGCGCCCGGCAGGCGTGGCCCGCCGCCGACCCGCCCACGGAGTTCCTCAGAGCGCTCGGCAGGTACAAGTGGCCCGGCAACGTGAGGGAGCTGAGGTGGGCCGTGGAGCGCGCCGTCCTCCTCGCGGGGCCCGACCTGCCCGGGCCGAAGGACCTGCCCGCCGAGGTCACCGCCTCGGCGTCCGCCCCCGCGACGGGCGGGCTCGGGGAGGCTCGGTCCGGCGCCGAGTCGGACGCCATCGCCCGCGCGCTCGAGACCTCCAAGGGGAACGTGTCCCTCGCCGCCAAGGCCCTTGGCCTGAGCCGCTCGCGCCTCTACGAGAAGATGGAGGAGCTGGGGCTCGATCCGAGGGGCTACCGGAAGAGATAGAGCTGAAGAGCTGGGGAGCTGAAGTGGGCCGACTGACGCCCGCTCCAGCCATCAGCTCCGGTCTCGGCCTGTGGTATCGTTGACGACCATGAAAAAGGCCGCGGCGACGGGGGCGAAGCTCGAGAGGATGCTCTTGCACCGCGTGGGCAAGGCGGTGGGCGACTACGCCCTCATCAAGTCCGGCGACAAGGTGGCCGTCGCACTCTCGGGGGGCAAGGACTCCTTCGGCCTCCTGCGCCTCCTCTGGAAGCTCAGGGCCAAATCGCCCGTCCCCTTCGACGTGGTGGCCCTCACCATCCACAACGGCAGCGACTACTTCCAGTCGGACCTCCTCCAGGCCTACCTCGGGGGGCAGGGCATCCCCTTCCACCTCGAGCGCACGGAGATCACGAGCATCGTGGAGGAGAAGCTCCGCCCCGGCTCGCCCCACTGCTCCCTCTGCGCCAGGCTCCGGCGCGGGGCGCTCTACGGCGCCGCGGAGCGCCTGGGCTGCAACAAGATCGCCCTGGGGCACCACCTCGACGACGCCGCCGAGACGCTTCTGATGAACCTCTTCTTCGAGGGCGCGCTCAAGGCCATGCCGCCCAAGCTCCTGGCGGAGAACGGCAGGATCTCGATCATCCGTCCCCTCCTCTACACGCCCGAGTCCATGCTCGTGGACTACGCGCGGGAGAAGGGGTTCCCGGTGGTGGACTGCGGGTGCTGGCTGTGCGGCGAGCAGGACCAGGAGCGCGCACGCATGAAGGCCCTCGTCTCGGAGGTCGCGACGCGCCACCCGGAGGTCCGCCGCTCCATCCTCACGGCGCTCACCAGGGTCCAGCCGCGGTTCCTCATGGACAAGACCCGCCACGACTTCGAGGAGGAGGAGCCCCCGTGCGCCCCATGAAGGAGGACGAGCTCGAGGCCCTCTTCCGGAAGATGCGAGTGTACAAGCTCTTCTTCTGGGTCTACACGCTCTCGGGCATCCTCTACCTCTTCGCCGTCCTGGGCATGCCCCCCCAGCCGCCCGTGGTCAAGCTGCCGCTGGGGGACATCGCGCTGGGCTACGGCGTCCTCTGCCTCGTGGCCATCGGCCTGGGCAAGTGGCTCGCCTTCCGTCCCTCGGCCTTCCGCGCGAGGAGGCTGACGGAGCTGGGGCCGGCCTCTTCCTACGTCTTCCTCACCCTCGCCTTCTTCCTCGCGGCCGGCGAGAGCATGGGCATGGCGGCCATCACGGCGGCGTCCTTCGGCGCCGGGCCGCCTTGGAAGCTCGCCATGCTCTGCGTGTGGCAGCTCGCCGTGTCGGTCCTGCTCTCGCCCGACAAGGGCCAGTGGGACCGCCTCCTGGACCGCTGGGCCTCGAGCCTGCCCGACGGCGGGGGCGCGCCGTGAGCGTGCGCCGACGCAAGGCCATCGCTGAGGGCGCCGACCTCGCCGCGTGGTTCCGCGCCAAGGGGCCAGCCGGGAGCGCGGAGGTCTCCCTCGAGGACCGCCGGCGCCTCGTCCCCTTCTTGAGCGAGACCCGGGTGCGGCGCATGGAGGAGGTCCTCGCGCGGCGGACCGACCGCCTGCTACTCGTCCTGGACAACCTCTACGACCCTCACAACCTGTCGGCAATCCTCCGCACCGCGGAGGGGTTCGGCCTCCAGCACGTCCTCCTGACGGGTCTCGTGCCCGAGGGGGTGAATCCCCAGATCGTCCGCGGCGCCCAGCGCTGGCTCACCATCCGGCGCGAGACCGACGCGAGGCGGGCCCTCGAAGGACTCAAGGGCGCAGGGTTCACCGTGGCGGCCACCGTTCTGAGCGACGGGGCCGTCTCCCCTCGGGAGTTCCGGCCCCAGGGGCCCGTAGCCCTCGTCATGGGCAACGAGCACGAGGGGCTGGGGCCCGTGTGGGTCGAGGGCGCCGACGTGCACCTCAAGATCCCCATGGACGGCTTCGTCCAGAGCCTGAACGTCTCGGTGGCCGCGGGGATCTTCCTCTACGAGTTCCTGGGGTGCCCGGCCTTCGATGAGCGAGGGCTGCCCGGGGCCGAGGCCGATGCCCTCGCCGTGGCCTGGGTGCGCAAGAGCGTGCCCCACGCCGCCAAGATCCTCGAAGAGCTCAGGAAGAAAAGGTAGGCGCCGCGCCAGCCCGCCTCACGAGGGCTGGAATCGGCCGAGGGCTGTGCTCCCGTCGGGGGCGACGCGCAGGTGCTCCCCGCCGGTCCGGAACTGGGGGACGAAGCGCACGTTCACGCCCGCCACCTCGACGGCCTCGTCCACGTGGAAGTGCCCGAGGACCGCTGTGGCGACGCCCTCCGCGCGGAGGCCCTCCGCCCAGCGCCTCAGCTCCTGGTCGGGCCGGTAAGCCTTGTAGTAGGCGTTGCTCTTCCCGAGGCTCCTCTCGAGGCGCTCGGCGAGGGCGCGCTGGCGCGACGCCGGCAGGAGGCGGAAGAGGCCGCTCACCGTGCCGGAGCGGGAGATCTCGCGCCACCGGAGGTAGTTGCTGTCCGAGGTGTTGATGAGGTCGCCGTGCTCGAAGCGCACGGTCCCGGCCTGCGCCTCCATGTCCCACTGGTCCTGGAGGAGGACCCCCGCCTCGGCGAGGGGTTCCTCGATGAAGTAGTCGCGGTTCCCCCGAAGATAGACCACGCGGCGCCCCTCGCCGGTGAGCCCCTTCAGGGCCTCGAGCACGGCCCGCTGGTCCTCGGTCTGGACGCTGGGGAGACCGATCCACACCTCGAAGAGGTCCCCCAGGAGCACGAGGGTCGGCACCCCCCCGGCGCGGAAGGCGTCGAGCCAGCGGTGGAAGGTCTCGAGCGCCGCGTCGCCGTGGCCGAAGTGAGGGTCCGCAGCGCACCAAGCCAGGTCCGTCATCCCGTCTCCCGAAGCCGTCGTCCCGCGCGAGGCCAAGGTGGATGATAACACCCCAGGCGCGGGCGCCTCCCCGCGATGTGTCCGGCGTCACGGGCGGGGGCCCATCCTCTGACCTATAATGTCGGTATTGGAGGAAGGGAGACCATGGAGATCTCAATCCACACCCAGAAGCGCTCGGAGGTGATGGACGTCACACGGAACGTCCAGCAGGCCTGCAAGCAGTGGGGCGGGACGGGCCTGGTGCAGGTGTACTGCCCCCACACCACGTGCGGCGTGGCGGTCAACGAGAAGTTCGACCCCGCCGTCCGCGAGGACGTCCTCGCCTTCCTGGAGCGCGCCGTCCCTCAGAAGGGCCCCTACATCCACGAAGAGGGCAACTCGGACGCCCACATCAAGTCGCTCCTGGTCGGCAACCAGACGGTCCTCCCCGTCCGGCAGGGGACGCTCCTCCTGGGTCGCTGGCAGGGCGTCTTCTTCCTGGAATTCGACGGCCCGCGCGCCCGGACCCTCTGGCTCACGTTCCTCGCCGGAGCGGAGAAGGGGTAAGGAGAAATTCGGAAGGCGGATTTCGGATTTCGGAAACAAGAAAAGAAACGCGACTGACCGTTGCGTCTTGGCCTCCCTTGCCTGAACTGCTCCTTGGCGACCTGTCTTCTATCTGGGTCTCTTTCCGCTTTCCGACTTCCGAATTCCGAATTTTCTCTACCTAATCGTTCCTCGTGACGAAGCTTTCGACGCCGGAGGAGCGGATTCGTTCTTTGAGGAGATCCGCTTCCTCCTCAGTGCTCAGGTGCCCCACGCGGACGCGGAAGAAGTCGCGGAACTTGATGACGTACGCATCGCCGTAAGTCCTGCCGAGCTGATCCCTGAACCTCACGGCGTTGGCCTGATTGATGAAGGCCCCGGCCTGCACGGTGAAGGTGCCATCGAGCACCTGCTGGGTGGGCGCCTGAGTCCCCAGGAGCACCTCGCCCGGAGGCGGCGTCCGGCGAGGGCGCTCCTTCGCGACTTCGAGGACCTCGATCCTCACCCGCGCCAGACCCGCGCCCGCGAAGCCCAGGGCCTTGGCCGCGCCGTAGGAACAATCGAGGATGCGTCCCTTCACGAAGGGGCCGCGGTCGTTGACGCGGAGCTCCACCTCCTTGTCGTTCTCCAGGTTGGTGACGCGCACGAGGGTGCCGAGGGGCAGGGTTCGGTGGGCCGCCGAGATGCCGTTCATGTCGAAGCGCTCGCCGCTCGCCGTGGGCCGCCCGTCGAACTCCTTCCCGTACCAGGAGGACATGCCCTCCTGCGTCTGCCCGGGCACGGCCGACGACGCCGGTGCGGCGCGCGGAGGCTTGTGGGAGGAGCAGGAGGCGAGGAGCAGGAGCAGGGCTAGGGGGAGTGCGGCCCGTGACCACCTGCCCGTCTGCGCCATGGCGACCTCCTCGCCACGATTCTAGCAGGAGGTCGCGGTGACGCGCAGGTTGCGGCGAGGTTCAGGCGCGGTCTTTGGGCTCGGCGATGGGACGCCGCAGCTCGACCTCGCCGGGCGGATGCCGCGGCGGCGCCGCGCCGCTCCGCCGCGGGGCCGGCGGCCTTTTGGCGAGCCACCACATGACGAGGAGGAACGCGATGACGCTCAGGAGCGCCGCGCCGGCAATCAGGGTCACGATCCCCCCGGCGACGCCGGCTCCCGCGCGCTCGCCGAACCAGCGGCGGACGGCCTCGAGCGCCGGCATCCCCTCGAAGAGCATGTAGAGGGAGGCGAGGAGGGCCCGGATGGCGCGGAGCAGGAGGTCGAGCACGCCGTCTCCCCAGGGGCCTCGCGAGGCGCCCCACGGTTCAGCGCTGGAAGGGCTCCTGGAGGTCGAGCATCTGGCGGTGGACGGGGACGCCGGGAGGGATGTCGATCTTGAACGACGCCTCGGTAAGGGCCGGATTCGGCTCCCACTGGCTGAAGTCGAAACGGATGCGGTCGCCCTCGGCCTCCTGGACCTCGAAGCCGTTGAGGTAGCCCGTCTGGCGGTTGACCCAGAAGTGCAGGGCGGCGATCTTCCGCTTCACCTTCGATTTGAAGGGGACCAGGGTGAGCGTCACCACGCCGGTCTCCTCGCTCGTCCACTTCACCTCGAAGGACTCCTGGAGCTCCTTCAGCGGCTGGCTGATGCCCATGTAGCGGATGATGCGCGCCTGGTGCCGCCGGATGTCCTGGACCATGACCTTCTTCTTGGCCGGGTTGTAGACGAGGAGGTCGCCGTCCTTGACGAGGAAGTAGAGCTTGGAGGGCGAGGTGTACTCGTAGAGCGCGGTGTCGGGCTTCTTGATGGCGAGCTGGCCCTTCAGGACCTGCGGCTGGCTCAGCATGCGGAAGGTGTTCGTCTGGACGAAGTTCACGCGCAGCGTCTGGAGGCCCTTCTGCACCTCGTCCATCTTGGCCAGGAGCTGCTCGAGGCGCGGGTCCGCCGGGGCCGTGGGCTTCTGGTCCTCCGCGGGCGCCTGGGCCCACAGGCCGGCCGAAACGACGAGCGCGAGGAACGCCGCAACGGGCTTAACCATGCTTGAAGTGCCTCGCGCCGGAGAAGACCATGGCGAGCTTGAGCTTGTCCGCCACCTCGATGACCTCGGGGTCACGGATGCTGCCGCCCGGCTGGATGACCGCGGTGACGCCCGCCTCGGCGAGCTGCTCCACGCCGTCGGGGAAGGGGAAGAAGGCGTCGGAGGCCGCCACCGTGCCCTTCGTGTCCCGGTAGGCCTTCATGCGGGCGAGCTTGGTGGAGTCCACGCGGCTCATCTGCCCGGCGCCGATGCCCACCGTGCCCTCGGCGTCGCACAGCACGATGGCGTTGCTCTTCACGTGCTTGCATACGACCCACGCGAGCTCGAGCGCCGCCATCTCGTCCTTCGAGGGCTTGCGCTTGGTGACCACCTTGCGGTCCTCCGGGAGGCCCGGGAGGTCCTGCGTCTGCACCAGGAGGCCGCCCCACACGCGCTTGAAGTCCCAGCCCGGGTAGGGGTCCTGGTCCGTGAGCTCGATCACGCGCAGGTTCTTCTTGCGACCGAAGATCTCGAGCGCCTTAGCGTCGAAGGAGGGCGCCACGACGATCTCGAGGAAGATGTCCGCGAGGACCTGGGCGGCCGCGCCGTCGCATGCGGTATTGAAGGCCACGATGCCCCCGAAGGCCGAAGTGGGGTCGGTGAGGAGGGCGCGCTTGACGGCGGCCTCCGCGCTCGCGCCCACGGCGGCGCCGCAGGGGTTGGTGTGCTTGATGATGGCGCATCCGGAGCGCGGCATCTCGCAGGCCAGGGCCCACGCCCCCTGGAGGTCCAGGATGTTATTGAAGCTGAGCTCCTTGCCCTGGACCTGCTTGAGCGCTCCGAGGTAGCGGTCGCCGTCGCGGTAGAAGGCGGCCTCCTGCTGCGGGTTCTCGCCGTAGCGCAGGTCCTGCGCCTTGTGGAAGACGAGGGGCAGAAACTCGGGGAAGGTGGCCTCCTCCTTCACGAGGTCGCCCCCGTCCACCTTCACGGCGCTCAGGTACTTCGCGATGGCGCCGTCGTACTGCGCCGTGCGCTGGAAGGCCTTGGCCGCGAGGCGGGCGCGCGTGGCGCCGGTGACCCCGCCCTCCCGCTCGATCTCGGCCATGAGGCCAGCGTAGTCCGCGGGGTCGACGACCACCGTCACGGACTCGAAGTTCTTGGAGGCCGAGCGGACCATGGAGGGCCCGCCGATGTCGATGTTCTCCACCGCCTCGGCGATGACGGTTCCGGGCTTGGCCACCACCGATTCGAAGGGGTAGAGGTTCACCACCACGAGGTCGATGGGCGAGCCGCCGAGGCGCTCCAGGTCGGCCATGTGCGAGGCCTCGTCGCGCCGGGCTAGGAGGCCGCCGTGGACCCTCGGGTGGAGGGTCTTCACGCGCCCCTCCATGACCTCCGGGGACTGGGTGTACTCGGACACGTCCTTCACGGCCACGCCGTTCTCCCGCAGGAGCTTGGCGGTGCCGCCCGTGGAGAGGATCTCGACCCCCCGGGCCGCCAGGAACTTGGCGAGCTCGGGCAGGTGGTCTTTGCGCGATACCGATACGAGGGCCCTCTTGATCGCGGTGGTCTTCATGGTCTGCTCCCCATCCATTCTAGCTTCAGCGGTTCCCCTCCGCCACCGCGGCGGGCTTCTGTCCGCCCTGAGTTGGGTTCGGGCCGCCGTGGGACGCGGCCTTCAGGTCTCCCGGTTTGAGGTAGGGCGTGGAGCGCAGGTCGCCGTCCATGGCCTGCCAGACCTGGAGCCAGGCCTTGGCCGCGTCGGACACGGCGTGCGAGAGGATGACCTGCGCCGCCCCGAAGGCGTTGGACCGGTCGTCGAAGGTGCTCGACGGGGCTCGCCCGCCGCCCGGCGGAAAGTAGCAGAAGAGCACCCCCTCCACGTACCGGCCGCCGCCGGCCATCCGCGCGGCGAGGTACTTCCCCAGGTCGCCCTCCAGCGGCGGGTTCGTGTACCCGTCGAAGGCGAAGACCATGAGGGGGAGCTTCCGCTCGACGTACTGCATGTAGTCCTGCCGAACCGCCTTCGCGCTCCCGTCCCCGCTCCGAGGGAAGGGGTCGTTGGCCACGTAGACGAGGCCCGCGAGCTTCCCGAAGTGGTAGGCCACCTGCGAGAAGGGGGCCCGCACGTTGGTGAGCCCGGGGATTCCCGCGAACTCGCGCTGGGCCTCCAGGAGGACCTGCTCCCGCGAGGAGGTCCCGTAGTCCGCGAGCGCCTCCGAGATGCCGCGCTCCACCTGCTCGCGCTCGGCGAGGAGCGCCGAGCGCAGGGAGGGCGGCGCGAGGCGGAGGGTCACCTCGGCCATCCGGTGCGTGGTGGCGGGGCCGTATGCAGAAAGGGGGATCGAGGTGACCAGCACCGCCGCGAGCACAACCCTCCGCACCAGCTTCGTGATGGCGAGCCGGGGAGCCGGCGAGCCGGGGAGCCGAAGAAAGAGGCGGAAGAGATTCATCGTCCCTCTCCGGCTCACCCTTCTCCGACTCTCCGGCTCGCTCACTGACTGCATAGAATGTGCTGTCCGAACCGCGCCGCTCGAAGCGATCACTTGCGCATTTGAGCGATGATCGCGTCGCCGAACTCGGAGCACTTGAGCTCCTTCACGTCCTTGTGGCCCTCGGTCTTCATGAGGCGGGCAAAGTCGTAGGTCACGGTGTGGGCCGCGATGGACCCCTCGATGCCCTTGATGAGGAGGTCCGCCGCCTCGTCCCAGCCCATGAAGCGGAACATCATCTCGCCCGACAGGATCACGGACCCGGGATTGACCTTGTCCAGGTTGGCGTACTTGGGCGCCGTGCCGTGGGTGGCCTCGAAGATGGCGTGGCCCGTCACGTAGTTGATGTTGCCGCCGGGGGCGATGCCGATGCCGCCCACCTGCGCCGCCAGAGCGTCGGAGAGGTAGTCGCCGTTCAGGTTCAGCGTCGCGATGACGTCGAACTCGTCCGCCCGCGTGAGCGTCTGCTGGAGCGTGATGTCGGCGATCGTGTCCTTGATCATGAGCTTCTTCTTCCACTTGCCGTCGCCGTGCGTGGGCCAGAGCTTGAGGGTGTCCGCGACCTCCTGGACGATCTCGGCCTTCTTGTCGGGCGCGAACATGTCCAGGCCGGGCTCGATCATCTTGGCGTTCTCCTCGTCGCCGAGGGCCGGGTTCGCCTCCTTGTTGCCGAGGATCCAGGACTCACGCTGGGTCACCGTCTCTGCGCGGAACTCGGTGGCGGCCACCTCATAGCCCCAGTCCTTGAAGGCGCCTTCGGTGAACTTCATGATGTTGCCCTTGTGGGTGAAATTCACGCTCTTGCGCCCGTTCTTGAGGGCGTACTGGATGGCGGCGCGGCAGAGGCGCTTGGACCCTTCCTCGGAGACGGCCTTGATGCCGATGGCCGAGGATTCCGGGAACCGGATCTTCCTGACGCTCATCTCCTTGATCAGGAAATCGAGGATCTTCTTGTCCTCGGGGCTGTAGGCTTTCCACTCGATGCCTGCGTAAATGTCCTCCGTGTTTTCGCGAAAGATGACCATGTCCACCTTTTCGGGGTGCTTGACGGGGCTGGGCACGCCCTTGAAGTACTTGACGGGCCTCAGGCAGACATAGAGGTCCAGAATCTGGCGAAGGGCCACATTGAGGGAGCGGATGCCCCCTCCGATGGGGGTCGTGAGGGGTCCCTTGATGCCCACGAGGTAGGTCTTGAACGCTTCCACCGTATCGTCCGGAAGCCACTCCCCGTACTTGTGGAAGGCCTTTTCTCCGGCGTAGACCTCCATCCAGGCGATCTTCTTCTTGCCGCCGTACGCGACGTCAACGGCCGCGTCCAGCACGCGCTGGGAGGCACGCCAGATATCGGGTCCCGTACCGTCGCCCTCGATGAAGGGCAGGATGGGGTTGTCGGGGACATGGAGGACGCCGTCCTTCATGTGGACGGGCGCGCCCTGTGCGGGCGGGGTCACGTTCTTGAAGGCCATGGGATTACTCTCCTTGTGCGGGTTCAGGGACGCTTCCCCTCCGCCCCCGGTCCGTCTCGTCACCGAGACGTCCCCTGGGCGGGACGGACGCGGTCCCCCTGATGCGCCGCGTCCGCGTTCAGACGTTGTAGTATATCCGTCCTACCCTGGTCCGGTCAACGAATGGGCAGCTGTCTTGCCACGGCACGGTGCATTCGCCTATCATTGCCATTCAGAAGCGTGGAGCGACGAATTTGAGCGAGTACCTGGTCCAGTGCTGGAACTGCCTCGGGGAGTTTGACGCCCTCTCGGCGGTCTGGTGCTCGTGCAACCCGAACCGGCCCACCAAGGTCTGCCCCTTCTGCCTCCAGTGCTTCTGCATCGCCCCCGAGACCTACCACGCCAGGTTCTGGTCCGCGGCCCCCGAGGAACTGATCCTCGACCGCGAGATGCTCACCAAGGCGCGGGGCCCCCTGGGCGAGGCGCTCGTCACGGCCCACGCCATCACCTCCGAGCAGCTCCTCCAGGCGCTCAAGCACCAGAAGCGCGCGGGGGGACGCCTCGGCGAGATCCTCGTGGACCTCGGGTTCATCAACCGAGAGACGCTCGAGGCCTTCCTCGAGAAGCACCGCCCGGTGATGAACCTGTCGCTGCGCGAAGCCGCCCTCGACCCCATGCTCATCTCCGTCATCGGCGCCGAGGAGTGCCTGCGACGCCAGGCGGTCCCCGTGAACAAGGAGAGCCTGGGTTCGAAGGAGCTCCTCTCCCTCGCCATGGTGAACCCGGGGGACGGCGACACCATCGACTTCATCCAGAACCTCACCGGCTGCCAGATCCTGCCCCTCCACACGACGTGGGAAGAGGTGGAGGAGGCGCTCGCCCCGTTCCTCAAGGGCATCGAGCCGCCGCCGACCGCGGAACCGGCGCCCGCGCCGCCCCGGGAGACGGTCAGCCCGCAGGCCCAGGCGGCCACCGAGATCGTCCGCCGCGCGCTGCAGCGGGGCGCCTCGGACCTCTACCTCGAGCCCAAGGAGGACGAGGTATCGGTGCACCTGCGCATCGACGGCACGCTCTACCGCGCCAAGTCGCTCGACCCCGGCCTCCAGGAGGGCGTCACGCGGGAGCTCAAGCGGCTCCTCAAGCTCGACACGCTCGTGACGGACCGGCCCCAGGAGGGGCGCGTCGTCATGCGCTCCGGGGACCACCGCTACGAGGTCATCGCCCACTCCCTGCCCACGCGCTTCGGCGAGAACCTCTCGCTGAAGTTCATCAACCGCGACACCTTCCTCAAGAACTTCGAACAGCTGGGCATCCCCGCGGACGACCAGAAGCTCCTGCGGGCGGCCCTCACGGCCCAGCGCGGCCTCATCCTCGTCACGGCGCCGCTCTTCCACGGCTGCACCACCACCCTCTACGCGGTCATGAACGACGTGGGGGCGGACACGGGCCGGAAGGTCATGAGCATCGAGGCGCAGAGCGTCTGCCCACTGCCCAACGTGACCCAGGTCTCCCTGGGCGAGAACAAGGACACCGAGGCCACCATGACCACGCTGAAGGCCCTGGGGAGCATCCAGCCCGAAGTCTGCGTCCTCGCCGACATCCTCGAGTCGCCCACCATGGCCTCCTCGCTCTCCAAGTTCGCGAGCCAGATGTTGGTGGTGGCGACGCTCGAGGCGAGCCATTCGGTGGGTGCGCTCCAGGCGCTCGTGGGTCTCGGCGTGGCGCCGGCCGACCTCGCGCAGCAGCTCCTCCTCGTCCTCAACCAGCGCCTGGTCCGGCGCGTCTGCCCCGACTGCGTGCAGTCCTCCGGGCTCTCGGAGCGCTCGCTGCGCCTCATGGGGCTCACGGTCCAGGAGGCGGCGCTCCTCTCCAACGTCTGCCAGGGGCAGGGTTGCACGGAGTGCGCCAACATCGGCTACCGCGGCCGCATCTCCCTCTACGAGACGCTCGCGCCCACGCCCGCCTTCCGCAAGGCCCTCACCCGCGGCGCCGCGGAGAAGGTCCTCGAGAAGGAGGCGGTGAAGGGCGGCATGGTGCCCCTGCGCGCGCGGGCCCTCGAGGCCATCCAGGCGGGGCTCACCACCATCGAGGAGTTCCAGAAGGGGAACTTCTAGGGCGATTCGGAAGTGGGAAAGCGGAAAGCGGAAACGAAGGCTTTGGTGCCAGAGCCGCGGGCGTCGTTGTCGGGTGGTCCTCATTCCGACTTCCGAATTCCGACTTCCGAATTCCGAATTCCGACTTCCGCTTTCCCCCGATCCG
>JBBIUU010000038.1:0-26529 GCA_037440125.1 Acidobacteriota bacterium | reverse complement strand
GGTCCTTTCGAGACCGTCGTCGCGCTCGCCCGGCGAGGGCGCCCTCGGCGCCTGGGCGGCCTGCTCGTTCAACAAGGAACTTCATCCCAGAGCACATGCAATAGCGTGAACACGCCCTAGTGCTTCTTGTCCTTCCCCAGGACCATCCGGTTCAGCGCCATGGACACGAGCGAGATGAGCAGGGACGCGAGGAGGGCCCACCAGAAGCTTTCGAGGTGGAACCCGTCCACGATCTTGGAGCTCAGGTAGAGCAGGGCCGCGTTGATGACCCAGACGAAGAGTCCCAGGCTCACCAGGACGAGCGGCAGCGTGAAGAAGATCAGGAGCGGACGCAGGATCGCGTTCGCCAGACCCACCACCAGCGCCGCCAGGCAGAGGCTCCACACCCCGTCGAACTTGATGCCGGGCAGGATGTAGCTCACGAGCGCCATGGAAGCCGCCAGGATCACGACGCGGAGCAGGAATCTCAAGGTCACCTCCCCCTGGGCGAGCGGTTCTGCCCGATCGTCTCATTCTAAACCACGCCGCCCCACGCCCGCCCGCCACCTGGGTCGCCACCTCGCCACGGCGGACAGCGACGCACCCTGACGAACGCATAACCGAGCATTCGCAACGGGTTGAGTGCTAACATGCAGAGAATGGAGGCGGTCCGATGAATCGGCGCACCCTCGTCCTGCTGGCCCTCGCCACGCTCCTCCTGACCGCCGGCGCCCACGCCCAGGCGATCTACAACGGCGGCAAGTCCGGCGGCAGCTTCGGCCTCGTCGGCGGACAGTCCATCAACTTCCTCCCCGGGACCAACCCCGGGCCCGAGAGCCTCTGGATCGCCGTTCAGAGCGGGGGCGGCTACGCCATCCTCACGGACGGCTCGGGGGGGCAAACGGGCTCCGACTTCTACCTCCAGCAGGGCAGCCTCCTGCTCTTCCCCGTGACGCAGACCTACCACCTCCAGTTTCTGGGCGGTTCGGTCCAGCTCCTCTACGGCGGCACGCTGATGAACCGGCCCGCCGCGCCCATTTGCAACGTCGGCGCCAACGGCCCGTCCATCATCAAAGTGGACCGCCTGCTGAATCTCATGACGCAGAGCCACTATTCGGGGAACGCCAGGGTGCAGGTCTGGGCCTGGGGCCAGACGACCCCCAAGACGAGCGGCAACATCAGCTACACCGCCGTCTCGAACCCCCAGCAGCAGGGCACTGTGGACGTCCCCGCGTGCGCGGGGGTGGACTGCTGCAACCCGCTCCAGGTCGGCTTCGCGCTGAAGAACTGGACGGGAAACGCCTACACGCTCGTGGAGCTCGACGCCGGGGGGCTCTACAACTTCGACTGGAACACCGCCGTGCCCGCGCCCTTCACCTGCTCGGCGAGCGCCAGCCCTACGTCGGGCACCGCGCCCCTCGAAGTGACGTGCACCGCCTCGGCTTCGGGCGGTGCGACGGGCTACACCTTCCGCTGGAACTTCGGGGACGGGACTATCTCGAACCGCGCGCAGGTCACGCACACCTACACGGCGGGCGGCACCTTCGTCTGGAAGATGACGGCCACCGACCTCGCCGGCCAGACGTGCATCAAATCGGGCCAGCTCAAAATCGCCGGCACGCTCAAGGTCACCGCCACGGCCACGCCCCGGCAGGGGGACCCGCCCCTCACGGTGGGGTTCGGCTCCACGGCCAAGGGCGCCAAGCCGCCCTACACCTACCTCTGGGACTTCGACGACGGCGCCACCGCCAGCACCGCCTCAGCCACGCACGAGTTCGCGGGCGCTGGGACCTACGACTGCAGCCTCAAGGTCACCGACTCGCAAGGGAAGACCGCCTTCGCCGCGGCCCCCGTCTATGTGGGCGTGCCCATCCCGCCCGGCATCACGGGCGTGACCGCCCTCGTCGGGCCTCCCTTTCAGCTGAAGATCACGGGGACCGACTTCCAGAGCGGCTTCACCGTCACCCTGGACGGGGCGGCGCCCCCGCAGGTCATCTTCAAGAGCCCGACCAAGATCCTCCTGGGCGGGGGGAAGACGCTCAAGGCGATGCTGCCCAAGGGGACGGCCGTCTGCGTCGACGTCCACAACCCCGACGGCGGCGATTCCGACTGCTTCACGTACACGCGCTGATCCCCTGAGACACGAAGGCCTCCGGCGCATGCCGGAGGCCCGTGCGACTCGCGATTCCGTCGATCAGCTCCTGGCCAGGTAGGTCTTCATCCCCTCCACGAGGATTCTCGCGGCGCGCTCGAGCTTTTCGGTCTCCAGGACGTAGGCGACCCGTATCTCGTCGGTGCCGAACCCGGGCGTCGCGTAGAACCCGTCCCCGGGCGCCACCATGACGGTCTCCCCGTCCATCTGCCAGTCCGTGAGGAGCCAGCGGGCGAAATCGTCCGTGTCCTTCACGGGCAGCTTCACGATCATGTAGAAAGCGCCCTCGGGCTTGCGCAGGACCACGTCGGGCGACGCCGTCAGCCCGGCGAAGAGGGTGTCGCGGCGGGCCTGGTACTCCTTCCGGATGGGGTCGAAGTAGGACGGGTCCATCTTGTAGGCCGCGATGGCGCCCACCTGCTCGGCCGTGGGCGGGCAGAGCCTCGCCTGGCCGAACTTCAGGACCGCGTCCATGACGCCGTGGTTCCGGCTGATGAGCGCCCCCACTCGGGCGCCGCACGCGGAGAAGCGCTTGGAGATCGAGTCCACCACGATGACGCGCTCCTCGACCCCCTCCAGCTGGAGGAGGCTGAAGTGCCTGGCGCCCTCGTAGGTGAACTCCTTGTAGACCTCGTCGCCGATGAGGAAGAGGTCGTGCTCCCGCGCCAGCTTCGCAAGACCCTCAAGCTCGTCGCGGCGGAAGATGGTGCCCGTGGGGTTGTTGGGCGAGCACACCAGGATGGCCCGCGTCCTCTTCGTGATGACCTTGCGGAAGGCCTCCACCGGAGGGAGCCGGAACCCGTCCTCCGCCTTCGTCGTGACCGGGACGACCTTGAGCCCCGCGAGCGTGGCGAAGCCGTTGTAGTTCGTGTAGAAGGGCTCGGGAACGATGACCTCGTCGCCGAAGTCGCCCAGGGCCGCGAAGGCGAAGCTGATGGCCTCGCTCCCGCCCGTCGTGACGAGGATGTCCGAGGGCTCCAGGCTCACGCCGTACCGGTCGAAGTAGCCCACGATGGCCTGCTTGAGCTCGGGGAGCCCGTCGCTGGGGCCGTAGCTCAGGACCGGGTCCTGGTAGTGCTTCACCGCGTCCCAGTAGGCGTCGGGCGTATGGATGTCGGGCTGGCCTATGTTCAGGTGGTGGATGGAGAGGCCCCGCCTCCTGGCGTCCACCATGAGCGGGGCGAGCTTCCGGATGGGCGAGGCCTGGATGCCGAGCGCACGCTGCGAGAGATTCATGAGACCTCCGAGGAGTGGACCTCGCGCCGCCACCCCCGGCGGCTCGGGGTGCCTCTATTCTGCCACATCCCCGGGGTCCCGGGCCACGGACCCGGAAGGCTCCTCCTCGAGCACGACACGGGTGGTGATCTTGGCGGTCTTTCCCAGCATGGCGCTCACGGAGCAGTACTGCGTCTCGGAGAGCTCCACCGCCCGCCGGACCTTCGCCTCCTCGAGCCCGCGCCCTCGGACGCGGTAGGTCACGGCGATCTCCGTGTACACCTTCGGGTCGGCCTCCGCGCGCGTCCCTTCCACGGTGATCTGGAGGTCTGTCAGGTCCTGCCGCATCTTGCGCAGGATGGAGACCACGTCGATCCCCGTGCATCCCCCGAGGCCCATGAGGAGGAACTCCATGGGCGAGGGCGCAGCCCCGTCCCCGCCGTCGTGCGCGCTGTCCATGACGGCCCAGTGATTGCTCCCCGAGCGCGCGGCGAAGGCGCTCTTCCCGATCCACTGCACCTCGACGCTCAAGGCATTCTCCTCCGTGCGTGCGGTCCACATCTTGTGACGCGGCCCGGCGAGGCTGTAGGATACCCTATGAGCCAGAGGCCCTTCCGTTCCGACGACCCAGAGCCCTCCGAGCGCTCGCTCTGGGAGCGCCTGCGCTTCCCCGTGCTCTTCAACCGTGAGATGCTGCGCTACCTCGGTCCCGGGTTCCTCGTGACCGTGGGCTTCATCGACCCCGGCAACTGGGCCACGAACATCGCCGGCGGCTCCGAGTTCAACTACAGCCTCCTGTGGGTCATCACGCTTTCGACCCTCATGCTCATCCTTCTCCAGCACATGGCCGCGCACCTGGGCATCGTCACGGGCGAGTGCCTCGCCGAGGCGTGCCGGCGCTGGTTCGGCGTGAAAGTGAACTGGCTCCTGGGCGGCTCCATCCTCCTCGCCTGCATCGCCACCGCTCTTGCCGAGTTCCTCGGCGCCGCGGTGGGGTTCACCGTCCTCTTCGGTTGGCCTTTCCAGGTCTCGGGCATCGTCGCCGGGGCGATCGTCCTCGGGCTGGTCGTGGTTCAGAAGTACGAGCAGATCGAGCACCTCATCATCGCCTTCGTGTCGGTGATCGGCTTCTGCTACCTCCTGGAGCTCTGGATGGTCAAGCCCGACTGGGCCGCGGCGGCGCGGGCCGCCCTGGTCCCGGAGCTCAGTTCCAAGACCATCTTCATCGCCATGGGCATGCTCGGCGCCGTCGTCATGCCCCACAACCTCTACCTGCACTCGGAGGTCATCCAGAAGCGCAACTGGGTGGCCACCGACGCGGCGCACAAGCGTCGGCTCCTGCGCTACGAGTTCCTCGACACCCTCCTGGCCATGGGCACGGGGTGGCTCATCAACTGCGCCATGATCGTGGTGGCCGCCGCCGTGTTCTTCCGACACGGCGTCGTCGTGACGGACATCCTCCAGGCCGCCCAGACCCTCAAGCCGCTGGCGGGCGACCTGGCCCGCCTCCTCTTCGGCGTGGCGCTCCTCTGCGCGGGGCTCTCCTCCTCCATCACCGCGTGCCTCGCGGGGGGGACCGTCTTCACGGGCTTCCTCGGCAAGGAGATCGACCCCCAGAAGCGCTGGTTCCGCGCCGGCGTCCTGGTCACCGCGCTGCCAGCCCTCGCCGTCCTGCTCGTCACCCGCAACGTGTTCGACACGCTCATCTGGAGCCAGGTGGTCCTCTCCATGCAGCTCCCCCTCACGGTGCTGCCCCTCATCCTCCTGACCCGCAGCCCCAAGGTCATGGGGGAGTATGCCAACGGCATGACCGAGAGCGTGCTCCTCTATCTGGTATTCGCCGTCCTCGTCATCCTGAACGGCCTGTTGCTTCTGGACTTCTTCGGCATCAAGTTCTAATCTGAGGCCGCGAGAGGACGCCATGCGGACGGTCATCCTGGGAGACATCCACCTCGGCTCGCCGCTGTGCAGGACGGCGCAGCTTTCCGGTGTCCTCGACTCGGTCCCCTTCGACCGCCTCGTCCTCAACGGCGACATCTTCGACGACCTCAACTTCCGGCGCCTCAAGCCGAGGCACTGGGAGGTGCTCAAGCTGGTCCGCGCCCTCGCGGACGGGGGCTGCGAGGTGGTCTGGATCTTCGGCAATCACGACGGGTCCTCCCACGCGCTCGAGCGGCTTCTGGGCGTCAAGGTCCACTCGGAGTTCACCTTCCCGTTCCACGGTGAGAAGGTCCTCGTGCTCCACGGCCACGAGTTCGACAAGTTCCACAACGCCACGCGGGGCCTCAACACGCTCCGGGGCTATTTCTACGGCTTCGCGCTCTGGTTCGACGTGCCCCGCAAGACCGCCATCCAGTGGGTGCAGCGCTCGAGCACGATCTTCAAGCGCGCCACCAGGAAGGTGAAGGAGAAGGCCTTCCAGAAAGCGCGCGCCCGCGGCGTCCGGTACATCGTGGTGGGCCACACGCACCACCGCGAGGAAGACCACGAGGGCGGCGTGACCTTCCTGAACCCTTCGTCGTGGCTCACGTCCCAGCCCGCCTACGTCCTCTTCGACGACGATGACCCGAAGCCCGAGCTCGTCATCGTCGGGCGGCGGCCCCACCGGCGCATCGCCGACGCCCTCCGCGCCCGCATGAAGGTCACCGGCCGGCGCGTCTCCCGCCGAATCGCCCGCTGACGCGGCATTTCCGCGCCCGTGGTGTATACTCTTCCGCGGGTGAATCTGCCGTGTTCATGAAGAACCAGGTGGTGGGGAAATTCCGTATCGAAAGGCCCCTCGGCAACGGGGGCTTCGGCGCCGTCTACCTCGCCGAGGACACCCTCATCGGCAAGCTCGTGGCCCTGAAGGTCCCCCACCGGCAGAACCAGTCCCTCGAGGCGCTCGTGTCCGAGGCCAAGGTCATGGCCCCCCTGAACCACCCCAACATCGTGTCCGTGCTTACGGCCGAGCGAGACGTGGAGGCAGGCCTCTTCTTCATCGTCATGGAGTACGTGGAGGGCGAATCCCTCGCCGAGCGCCTCACGCGCGACGGCCAGCTCGAGGAGGCCCAGGCCATCGCCTGGTCCATGCAGGTCACCGACGCCGTGGGCTACGCCCACTCGAAGAACATCCTGCACCGCGACCTGAGGCCGAGCAACGTGCTCCTCACGAAGGACGGCAACGCCAAGGTGGTGGACTTCTCGATCTCCCGCCTCCTCGAGCGGGACCCCTACGCCTCCACGCGGATCGGCTCGCCGCCCTACATGGCGCCCGAGCACTTCCAGGGCCGCGCCACCTTCGCCTCGGACCTCTACAGCATCGGCGTCATGATGTACGAGATGGTCACCGGGGTGCTCCCCTTCTTCGACCTGAACCCGGCGCGCATCGAAGAGCTCGTGGCCCAAGGCCGGTTCACGCCGCCCAACCTGAAGAACCGAAAGGTCTCCAAGGAGCTCAGCGACATCATCCAGCGGGCCATGGCCCGCGAGCTCAGCCAGCGGTACCGGGCGGCGGAGGACCTCCTCAACGACCTGAGGCACCTCCGCGCTACTCCCCGCAGGGAGCGGGACCTGGCCGACATCCGCCAGCGCATCGCCGCCCGCGACCAGCGGGCCGAGGGGCTCTGCTTCAACTGTCGGCGACCGCTGCCCAAGCGGGCCACCCTCTGCCCCTTTTGCGGGCAGAGGCAGTAACTCCGTACTCACCCATCGTCTCGTCACGGCAGCAGGATCCCGCACCGCTTCCGTGACGCGGGTCTGACCTTTGTGACCTAACTCACTTGCCAAAAAGACTTTCTTGCTTTACATTTCCCCCAACGCGTGCACTCCCAGGCGTGAGATGGGGAACCGGATGCAGATGAGAATGGCCAAGTATTTCCTAGTTTTAGCGCTTCTGGCGGGAACTGTGTATCCACTTTACGCCCAGATTCCCGGCGAAGATTGGTCACGCATCGCGCTTCTCGGAACCAATACCCTCTCCATCGGCATCAGCCCGAAGTACGACCAGGACAACACGGTCTTCGCGGGGACGAGCGGTTCGGGCTTCTGGCGGTCTTACGACCAGGGCATCACCTGGCTGCAGGGCACGAGCACGGGTAACGCCTCTTTCCTCACGAGTTCCATCGCAGCCATCGCGGTCTCCCCCGACTACGCC
Source organism: Acidobacteriota bacterium (assembly GCA_037440125.1). Lineage (GTDB taxonomy): Bacteria > Acidobacteriota > UBA4820 > UBA4820 > DSQY01 > JAKAJA01. The sequence goes on along the minus strand of JBBIUU010000038.1, from coordinate 19,048 downwards.
ACCGACAACGCCCTCTATGCCCTCACCACCGACGGCAAGATCTACGGCTCCACGGACAAGGGCGCGAGCTTCACGCTCCTCCGCACGGTGAGCGGCATCGGCACCTCCATGGCCATCTCCCCCACGTTCCGGACGGACCGAACCCTCTGGGCGGGGTTCGACGGCGCGGGCCTGTGGTACTCGACGAACGCGGGCGCCAATTGGACCCAGGAGTCTCAGTCCGTCACACGCTATCCCAACATCCACGCCCTCGAGGTGTCGCCGGCCTACTCGACCAACAACACGCTCTACGTCGGCGGGCACCACACGGACTACGGACCGTTCCAGGTCTGGGCCTGGGCCAAATGGCAATCCGCCTCGTCGGGCATGGGCTCCACCACGCCCTGGACCGTCAACGCCCTCACGGTCCGACGCGTGGGGACCACGGACACCGTCTGGCTCGGCACCGAGGCCAACGGCATGTACTACAGCGTCGGCCCGCCCTCCACGTGCGTCGCGGCGTGCGATGGAGGGACGCAGGGCACTTCCCAGGAGGTGGACGCGCTCGACGTGTCGAACAACTCCGCCCCGATGCTGCTGGAAGGCCGCGTCGATGGCCTCTTCCAGTCCACCTCCGCGACCCTGGGCGCCACGTGCAGCGCGACCACTCCGCTCGGCGCCGTCCAGGCGATCCGCTTCGAGCCCGCCTGGGACGGGACCACCTACTGCCACATCTTCGTCGGCACGCCCTTCGGCCTCTTCCGGAAGGGATGCGCCGTGCCCCTCGGCTCCAATGGGCCCGACAAGATCGACGGCAAGTGCGTCGCGCTGGCCCACGCGGGCCAGGGCGCGTTTCTCGGAACCTCCGGCAACGGCCTGTTCAAGTCCCAGGCGCAGGACCTCACCGCCAGCGGCGCGAGCCGGACCATGGTCCAGTTCAACAACTTCCCCAACAAGCTGACCCCGGACGTCGTGGCCATCTGCCTCGACCCCATCTACGACGACACCTCCGACACCTGCGCTTCGGACAAGTCGACGCTCTTCGTGGCGGTGAACTTCCGCACCTCGGGGACCGACAACGGCGTCTACAAGTCCGGCGACTGGGGCAACACCTGGACCAAGCTCGCGACGGGCTGGAGGACGGGGACGGTCACCCTGTACGACCTGGCCATCTCCCCGAGCTACGCCGAGGGCGCCCAGGACCAGACGCTCTACGCCGCCACCAACGTGGGCCTCTTCCGATGGGACGGCGCCGACGGCTGGGTCGATATCACGAGGGACAGCAAGAACCCCACGACCTTCCGCGTGGGTGTGCCCCCCACCTTCAACCGGGTCGGGACGGGCACCTGGGACAAGACGATCTTCATCGCCGACACGGTGGGCGTGTACTACAACACGAGCGGCGGCTCGCCCGGCTACTGGTACGCCACCGGCTACACCGACGCCGTCTGCAACTCCTCGAGCACGGTCACGGGCTTCGCCTTTGCGGGGAACTGGGGCCGGAGCGGCGGCACCACGAGGATGTTCGTCTCCAACTCCTCCACCTCGGCTCTGTGCGGGAGCATCCACACGACTGCGGGCTCCCCTTTCAACACCTGGTATGCGGTCAACGACGGCGCGCTCCCCCCGACAGGCGGCGCCAACGACATCGCCGCGGCGGCAAACTTCGACGAGTACGGAAGCAACCACGTCCTGCTCTGCGCTGCGCCGACGGGCACCTACATCGGCTCCTTCGACCGCACGACCAACACGGCGAGCTGGGCGCGGAGAGTCCCCAGGCCCACGAGCGCCGTGGCCTTCGAGGCGGGGGGCCAGAACGTCGCCCTCAACGCCGTCAACCTGTACGGCGGCTACCTGTCCCTTAACGGCGGCGTGAACTGGACGCAGCTCGCGGGCTTCAATTCCCTCCCCGACGACGTCTTCCAGACGCTCGTCCACCAGCGGGACCCCAACACGCTCTTCGCCGCGTCGCCGTCCATGGGCGTCTTCGTGAGCCAGAACAAGGGCCTTTCCTTCCGGCCCTGGAACGACACGGGCACTTGCGCCATACGAAGCGCGTACGGCCTCGGAATGGAGAAGGACCGCTCCGGCTACACCAACTGGGACGTGATCTGGGTGGGCACGGGAGCGGGCATCAAGTACCACTGGATGTACTACAACAACATCGACCCGACCAACTACTTCTGGTCCAACACGAACCTCACCACGGGGCGCTACGAGCGGTTCTCCTACCTCGCTCCCGCCAACGGAGGCAGCGCGGGGCGGGTCTGGGCTGCGAGCCCCGTGGCGGGCACGGGCCTCTTCTATACGGACGGGTACTCCAGCTGGTTGAGCGCGAGCTCCCCTGGCTCCAGCTCCAAGTCGGTGCGCATCGGCTACGCCGACGCCATCACGCCGACGATGCTGACCTCGGGAACGGCGCTCAACGCGCAGAGCGTGACCTACTCGAACTGGGACTACTACGCCATCGTGGTGCCCGACGGCCAGGCCTCCCTCACCATCACCATGACGCCCACAGGCACTTCGGGCGACCCCGACCTGTACGTACGGATGGGCGCCATCCCCACGCTGACCCTGTGGGACTACCGGCCCTACAAGGGCGGGCTGGCCGTTGAGACGGTGACGGTGAACTTCCCCGTGGCGGGCGTGTGGTACATCGGCGTCCGCGGGTACACGGCGGGGACGAGCACCTTCAACCTCGTGGCGACCTACTCCCTCACCGCCGCACCTGTACTTGAGGGGGTTGACGCGTTTTCCGCCCCTCCCGAGAAACCCGAGCAGAACCCCTTCGAGAGCCGACCGGCGCCGAAGGCACCTAGTGGGGGTACCATTTGGGGAACCGGAAACGGCGGCGTCATTATTGGGGGGGGCGGCGCGGGTTGGCAAGACCGGAACGGGATTCCCCCTAACAGCCTGACAAACACCAACACGCAGACTGTGCTCCAGCTCAAGGACGGTACGGTGGTTATCGGGTGCCTCGGCGACGCCTTTTACTCGCCCCAGCCCGACGAGGGCCTGACAACGTGGATCTCCTCAACGGCTCAGTTCCCGGGTAGCTGCTCCTACGACTTCCGGGACCTCTATGAGGTGGATCTCAGCCCCGGTGACCCGGCCGATTTCCGCACCGACACTCTCATCGCCGCCTACGGAACGGGCGCCTCCACGAGCGGTGGGGTCTGGCTTTCAGGGGACAAAGGGCACCACTGGATGAAGATCTCCAGCGGGTTCGATCCGAACAGTCAGCAGCTCAATTCCCTCACCTCCGACGCTGCCTACCCCGTGGCGCCCGACGCTTCCACCGCCTACTACACCTCCACCGACGGCACGGGGGTCTATACGCGTACTCTAACGATTCCGCCCTATCCAACCGTGACAAACCTCTGTACCGGCACCACACCGCCATGCACCCCGGTCTCCAGTGGCAGTTCTTCAGGCGGAGGCACAATCTACGTCTGGGGCACGGGATTTTCCAATGCTTGCCCCACGGGCGACCCTGCCGACTGCCTCACGACCGCGCCCGTGGTCCTCTTCGGCGAGACCGAGGCGACCACCTCCTGGGTGGACACGACACACCTCTCCGCCGTCGTCCCGGCCCACGTGAGCGGTGTCGTGGAGGTCTCGGTGCGGAACCCCGACACGCGCCGCTCCGTCACCAACGCCACCTACACCTACTCGTGCGCCCTCTCGCCCTCGACCCTCCCCGCCATCACCGCAACCGACAAGAACCCCTACCTCAACAGCGGCGTGGACATCACGTGGGCCGTGGACCCCGGGGCTTGGCAGGACGGCGGCATCACGGGACGCCTCTACCGCGTTCTCCGCAGCGGCGTGGACATCAGCGGCGCCCTGCCCTACGGCGTGGGTAAGTACACCGATACCACGGGCACCGTGAACGTGAGCTACAACTATGCGGTGACCTACACGAACGGTTGCGGCCTCTCGGCGACCACGGCCACGGGCTCGGCCATGGACCAGTACATCGTGCCCCCCGAGGCCGCTTCCACGCCCGACTCGGTCCTCCAGTGGACGTCAGGCCTCAAGACCCAGCTCACGTGGGGGGCCACCACGGGCGCCACGGGCTACAAGGTCTACAAGGGGACGCAGGCTGAATTGAGGAACCTGGGGAGCGGTTCGAAGGTCTGCCTCGCCTACCAGGGCGCAGGCGTGGCCGTGGGCGGCAAGCTCGGCACCACCACCACCCTGACGAACGACCCTTCCTCGGGGACCTTCTATTGGTACCTCATCACGGCCACGAACGGCGCCGGTGAAGGGCCCTTGGCAGCGGGAGAAACAGTCAGTTCGACAGGCGCGTGCGCAAGTCCATGAGCTGAGGCGCTAGACTCGGGGGGTGGGCTCCCCCTCCTTCCTTCTCAGGATGGATGGGCATGTGATGGTGGCTCGGGCCCTGAGCGGCGAAGCGGTTTTAAGCAAGTTCCCCGTGGCCACAAGACGCCAGAACGGCAGGAAGCGACGGACATCAGCTCCTGCCTTCTTCATCACGGACATCTAGCACTAGACGTGCCTTATCTCAGTCACTCTCTGGACTTCCTCAAAACCTCTCATGGCCTCCCATGCCCACTTAGGGCTGTGGGTCTTCAGCTGGACTAGCCGCCCGACCGCCTCCTTCAGCCACCTATCCCTGCTCGTCCGCCTCTCCAGGAGCGCCAACTGGCAGGCGAGCCTTGCGCCCGTGATACCACCGTGGCAGAGTCCGAGGAGATTCCGCGCAGCCCTTCTTTCCGCGGAAGAGAGTTCGCCGAAAACAGAGCACCGCCCTTGAAGCAATCTTAAACGGCTGTCCACCAAAGGTCTCTCAGCGCAGGCACTTGCGGCTCTCGCCAGATGAGATTCTGCAAGCGCTAGAGACCCTTTTGCGCTTGCGCGATGGGCCAAAGCCATATGGAGCTCGAGAGTCTCTTCGGGTATGAGCTTTTCATGGAGCACTCCTCTCCCTTTCCTACAGGCGCCGTCTTCATCTGTGCCGCCTGCCCAGGCCAGAAGACGCCTCATGCTCTGCCGCAAGTCCCTCCTGAGCGTGTCTCTGCTAACAATTGCTCGCAGGTTAAACCTTTTCGCCGCTGCTAGCAGTCGTTCCTTTTCTCCAAGCGTTCTAAAGAAAGAGAGAACGCCGTAGAGCGTCAGCGTAAAGTCCATGGGACCGGCTTCGGCGCCAATCGCGGAGAGGGCCCGCATCGAACGATCCAGAAATTCTCTAGGACGGCCCTCGAGCAGGGCCACGCGAGCAAGCCCTTGCTCCGCAAGCCCTATGATCTGATGGTGGCCCAATACCTGGGCCCGGCGCGCGACTTCTTCAAGGATAACCTTTGCTTCTTCCGCCTTTCCAAGGGCGAGAGATGCCTCCGCTCGAATCTCTCTTGCGTTGAGGAGAAGACCTCTAACAGCGAACGTCTCGAAGGACTTCTCTGCCCGTTGGCACCATTGAGCCGCCGCGACAAACTTCCCCAGATCATTGTTGAGCACACCGAGATTTCCGCAAATCATTCCTCGCTGGGGCGCCAATCCACCGCGTACGGCGCACTTCAGTGCTGATTTGTACTGTACATCTGCCGCAGCCAAGCGACCCTGGTGCCTCAAGACCGCCCCAAGATTCATGAGAGCGAGCGTTCTGAAGAAAGACTGCCCAGGACCTGCCGGAAGCGCTAGGGCTTCTTGCATAGCCTGACTGGCCTCCTTCAACCGGCCTGTGGGGCCATAGATTCTTCCGACAAGGTTCACATAAGCCAATCCCACGAGGGCGATTTCCCCGGCTTGTTTGGCCAGCCTGATCCCCATCCTGAGGGCAGCCTCGGTGCCTTTCCAGTCCTGCTTCGAGGCGAGGTCCTGCGAGACGAAGTTCTGGAGGCGCGCCTGCTGGGCGAGCGTCATCTCAGGCTCGAAGGCGACGAGCCTCGCGAGCCACGGCCTGGCCTCCTCCCACTTCCCGAGGAAGCCGAGGGCGTCCATGAGGCTGAAGGCGTCCTCCACGTCCTCGGGGTCGGGGGTCAGGTCTTTGCAGACGAACTCCAGGTGGGCGAGCGCGGTGACGTTGTCGTAGCGCCCGAAGGCGTCGCGCCCGGCGAGGCGGTGGAAGACGCGCGCCCGCGCCTCGTCGCCGCCGTGCTCGTAGTGGTTGGCGAGGGTCGCCCAGATCTGCTTGTTCTTCTCCCCGTCCACGTCGAGGAGGCGCGCGAGGCCCAGGTGTCCCGCGCGTTTGAAGGCGAAGGGCAGGGCGTGGTAGACCGCCTCGCGCAGGAGCGCTTCGCCGAAGCGCACGTAGGCGCGCTCGCCCCACGTGTCGGCCACGACGAGCCCCTCCTCCTGGAGGAGCCGCAGGCTCTCCTGGACGGCCGCGGGCGCCCTTCCGCTCACTTCCCTGAGGAGGTTCACGGAGACCGACACGCCGAGGATGGAGGCGAACTGCAGGACCTCGCGGGCCTCCGCAGGCAGGCGGTCCACCCGGGCGAGGTAGAGGCCCTCGAGGGTGTCGGGGAAAGCGGTCTTGAAGAGGCGGTCCTGGTCGAGCCGCAGGCCGTAGGCGTCCCGCACCGCGAGCCCCGCCGACTCCACGGCGGTGAGGAGGGCGTTCACGAGCGTCGGGTTCCCCGCCGATCGCCCCATGAACCAGTCCAGAACCTCCTTGGGAACCTCCGAGAACCCGTGGGCGCGCCGCAGCATTTCCTCCACCCCGGCGCGCGAGAGAGCTTCCACCGGCATGACCTCGACGGCCTGCGGGACGTTCGGCGGGGCGAGGTCGGTGCGCACCGCGCCCACGAAGCGCCAGGGCGCGCCCTCCGCGTCGGTCAGGAGGAAGCTCAGGAGCTCCAGGGACTGCGGGTCCGCGTGGTGGAGGTTGTCGCAGAGGACCAGACGCGGCGCCCCCTTACGGAAGGCCCTCGCGAGCATGGCGAAGAGGAGGTCCTTGCGCTCCTTGGCGGAGAGGTTCTTGAGCGCCGGATTCGGTTCCTCCGGCAGATCGAGAAGCGGGTTGATGAGAGCGCGGTAGCCCTCCGGCTCCTCAGCGAAGGCCGCATCGCGGGCCTCCAGGAGAACTTCGGCCGTGTCGCCCCTCCTCACGCCGACGAGCGCGCGCAACGGCCCGCGCCACGCGGCGAAAGGCCGCTCGCGGCTGAAGGGGCCCAGGCCCAGGCGGTGCACCGCCAGCCCAGCGTCCGCCGCCTTCGAGCCGAGCCAACCGATGAGCGCGCTCTTGCCGACACCCGCCAGGCCCTCGAGGAGGAGCGCCCGGCCGCCCCCGTCCTCCACGAGGCCCGAGAGCCGGGCGCAGAGCGCCTCGCGCTCCACGAGCAGCGCGACGGATCCGGCCTCCTGCTCCGCCTCGCCCTGGGGCTCGGCGATCTCCACCGGGGCCTGCTTCCCCTTCACCGTGATGGCGGCGTGGGCGTTGGAGCGGAGGCCCTTCGCGGCGCGGGCGCATCCCGCCTCGCAGAGCACCTGCCCCGACGCCGCCCGCTGCATGAGGCGCGCGGCGAGGTTGATGCCGTCCCCCATGGCCGTGTACTCGCGGCGGGAACGCGACCCCACCGGGCCCGTGAAGAGCTGCGACGAGGTGACTCCGGCGGCCGGCGTCACACCCGCGGGCCAGCGCTCGCTCTGCACGAGCTCCATCGCCGCGCGCAGAGACATCTCCTCCCGGTCCTCCAGAGCATAGGGCGCCCCGAAGAGGAGGAGGGCCTTAGCGCCCTTGTCGCCCAGGTCGATCTTGTTGAGTGTCCCCCGGTAGCGGCGCGCCCCGTCGTTGAGGACCGCAAACGCCTGCGTCAGCCGCTGGTGGAGGTCCTCAGGGCCAGCGGCGTCGGTCAATCCCTTGAGGGCGAGGAAGAGCACGGCCACACCCCGGTGCTCGCCCGAGCTCCCCCTTCCACCCTCCTCCTGGAGGTAGGCGGGCACCCCGCGGCACAGGAGGTGCGCAGGGGGCTCGGCCTCGTACGCGTAGGGCCTCACGTCCTCTTCCGGCACCCTGCCGAGGAAGGCGAACCCACCCTCCCCCGCGCGCTTGCCCTTCAGGGACGCGGGAGCGCCCGCGAGGAACGAGGGGTGGCAGACGATCTGCCCCGGCACGGCGTGGTGCTCGGCTTCGGCGGCATCGTCCAGGGGGGCCCCGGCGGCATAGAAATCCCCCGAGTCCTCCCCCGCCGGGAGCAGACCGAGGGTCGCGGCGCCCCAGGCGGCCCCGATCTTCATGCTCAGGCTGAAGGTGCCCGCGCCCGTGGGCAAATCGGCGAATCGGCCCATGGCGGCCATCATCCGCGCCGCCGCGCCCGCGGCGCCGCTGCGAGAGCGCCCGGGGAAGAGGACCGCCATGGCGTCGCCGCCGAAGCGCAGGACGTCGCCCCCCTCCTCCTCCACGATGGCCACCATGCACGAGAAGTAGTCGTTGAGGAGTCGCGTGAGCTCCTCGGAGCCCTCCCGTCCCATGACCATGAGGGCTTCGGTCAGCGGCGTGAAGCCCGCCACGTCGCAGAAGAGCACGGAGCCCTCGACCCGGCGATAGCCAGGGCCGCTCCCCTCCGGTCCTGCCAGGAGCGGACGACAGGATTTGGGCAGGAAGGCGGAGAAATCCGTGACCGGACCCTTCATGGAAATCAGTCTATCACCGCAGGCCGTTGGGCGCGCGAACTTCAAGCGGGGCGCCACCTGTGCTAAGGTGAGGGGCTGGAGGGGCGTATGGAATCGGTGGAGTACGGCATCATCGGCGGTTCGGGCCTCTACGAGATGCCCGGGTTCGAGGCCGCCGAGCACGTGGCCCTGAAGACGCCCTTCGGCGAACCCTCCGACCCCTTCGTCCTGGGGACCTTGGCCGGGCGCCGCGTCGCCTTCCTGGCCCGCCACGGCAAGGGACACCGCATCCTGCCCTCCGAGCTCAACTTCCGGGCCAATATCTACGCCTTCAAGCTCCTGGGCGCCAAGGCGATCCTCTCCGCCTCCGCGGTCGGGAGCCTCAAGGAGCACTACAAGCCCGGGCACCTCCTCGTCCCCGACCAGATCGTGGACCGCACCCGCCACCGCCCGGGCACTTTTTTCGGCTCGGGGATCGTGGCGCACGTGAGCCTCGCCCACCCCTTCTGCCCCTGCCTGAGAGAGCGTCTGGTGGAGGCGGTGCGGTCGGTCGGAGTGACCGTGCACGACGGCGGCACCTACCTCTGCATGGAGGGGCCCCAGTTCTCCACGCAGGCGGAGAGCTATCTTTACCGGGCCTGGGGCATGGATGTGATCGGCATGACGAACTTCCAGGAGGCCAAGCTCGCGCGGGAGGCGGAGATGTGCTACGCCACCCTGGCGCTCGTGACCGATTACGACTGTTGGCACCCCGACCACGACCATGTGCGCATCGAGGATGTCTTGAAGATCATGCACGAGAACACCCACCACGCCCAGGCAGCGCTGTCGGTCGCGGTCTCCTCGGCCCCGCCCGAGGCGTGCGCCTGCCGGCGCGCCCTCGACAACGCTGTGGTCACCCAGCGGAAGGCGTGGCCCGAGGAGACCTACCACCGGCTGAGGCCTATCCTGCAACGGATGCTCGAGGCCTCCGGAGAGACCCCATGAAGCTGCTCATCGTCGGTTCCGTGGCCTACGACACCGTGAAGACGCCCTTCGGCGAGCGCACCCGCGTGCTCGGGGGCTCCGCCTCGTTCTCCTCTCTGGCGGCCGCCTTCTTCACCGAGACCGCCCTCATGGGCGTGGTGGGCGAGGACTTCGACCCGAAGGACCGGGCGCTCTTCGCCGAGCACGGCATCGACGCGAGCGGGCTCGTCACGGTCCCCGGCGGGAAGACCTTCCACTGGAAGGGCGAATACGGCCGCGACCTCAACGAGGCGAAGACCCTCCAGACCGACCTGAATGTCCTGGCCACCTTCGACCCCGAGGTCCCCGAGGCCCACCGTGACGCGCCCTACCTCTTCCTGGCCAACCTCGACCCCACCGCCCAGGCCAAGGTTCTGGATCAGATGAAGGGCCCTCGCGTCGTGGCCGCGGACACCATGAACTTCTGGATCGACCACCGCAGGGAAGACCTCCTCGGGCTCCTGCCGCGCATTCACGTCCTCCTCATCAACGAGGGCGAGGCGCGCCAGCTCTCCGGCGAGCACAGCCTCATCCTCGCGGGCCGGAAGATTCTCGGCTGGGGCCCCAAGCGCGTCATCATCAAGCGCGGCGAGTACGGCGTGCTGAACGTCTCGCCGGAGGACCTCTTCGCCGCCCCGGCCTATCCCCTCGAGGAGGTCTTCGACCCGACGGGCGCCGGGGACACCTTCGCGGGCGGGTTCATGGGTTTCCTCGCGCAGGCCGGCGACATGGCGCCCGCCACGATCCGCAAGGCCATCGTCATGGGCAGCGTGATGGCCTCCTTCGACGTGGAGTCCTTCTCCCTCGACCGCCTCCGCACCCTGCGGAAGGACGAGATCCAGGCCCGGTACGGGGCCTTCGAACGGTTGACGAATTTCTAGGTTGCTCTTGGGCGGGCTCCGGCCCGCCGGCCGCCAGGCGGCCCGGAGGTTGCGATGGTCAAGACTTATGAGGGCGTGCTCAACGCGAAGGGTTTCACGTTCGGCATCGTGGTGAGCCGGTTCAACGAGTTCTTCTCCAAGAAGCTCCTGGAGGGCGCCCTGGACTGCCTGCAGCGCCACGGCGCGGACGAGAAGTCCATCAGCGTGGCGTGGGTTCCCGGCGGGTTCGAGATCCCCCTCGCCGCGAAGAAGATGGCCGACTCCAAGAAATTCGACGCCGTCATCGCCCTCGGCGCGCTCATCCGCGGCAACACGCCGCACTTCGAGTACATCGCCGCCGAGGTGGCCAAGGGCCTCGCCAGCGCGGGCATGGAGAGCGGACGCCCCGTGCTCTTCGGGGTGATCACCACGGACACCGTTGAGCAGGCCATCGAGCGCTCCGGCACGAAGGCCGGCAACAAGGGCTTCGACGCGGCCCTGGCGGCGATCGAGATGGCCAACCTCTACAAGGTCCTGTGATGGGCATCCGCCGGGAAGGCCGGGAGCTCGCGCTCACGTACCTCTACCAGATCGACCTCGGCGTAGAGGACCTCGTCTCCGTGAAGGCCCAGCTCGCCACGGACCGCCGGGCCTCCGTCCGCGTCCGAAAGTTCGCCGAGGCCCTCGTGGAGGGCGTCTGGGCCCACCGCGTGGCGGTGGACGAGCTCATCGTGAGGCACCTGCAGCACTGGAAGCTCGAGCGCCTCACGCGGACCGACCGCGGCCTGCTGCGCCTGGGCGTCTACGAGATGCGCTTCGACCCCGAGGTCCCCGATAAGGTCGCCATCAATGAAGCAGTGGAGATCGGAAAGAAGTTCGGCGGCGAGGAGTCGGGGAAGTTCATCAACGGCGTCCTCGACGCCGTTCTTCACGACCGCTCTTAGCCTCGTTCTGACCCTCGCTCTCCCCCTCTTCGCCGCGGCGCAGGCTCCGGCGCCCGGCGTGTTCGGGACCGTCGACGGGACCGCCTCGTCGGTTTTCCTCCTGACCGCGGCGAACGCGCCGGCGCCACCTCCCTACAGCAACGACGGCTACCGGCTGACGGTCTCGCAGGAGGGCGGGTCCTGGCGCGTCGAGGTTTCGGTCGAGGCCTCCCCGCTGCGGGTCCGCGTGCCCTTCAGGCCAGGCAAAATCCCCGCCTCCCTCCACCTGCCCCCATCCCTCGCGGCGCCCCTCGCGGGGGCCATCGCCCCGTGTCAACGCGCCGACGAGGCCGTGGACGCCGTCCTCCTGACCCTGCGCCGCCACATCCGCTACGTGGAGAAGGCGCGCTTCGCCGAGACCGAGCTCGAGGTGGCCGAGCGGGGCGAGGGATCCTGCGTGGGCATGACCCGGTTGGCGGTAGCCATCCTGAGGAGCCTGGGGCTGGACTGCCGGGAGGTCATCGGGTTCAAGCTTCCGGTACGCGAAGGTCCCCTGACGCTCGAGGGGGGCCTCCTCCACGCGTGGCTGGAGGTGTCCTACGCCGGAGGGCCGAGGGTCTTCTGCGACCCTTGGCGCTCCTCGGGCTGGGTCCCCGAGAACTACGTCGTCCTGAGGACCGGGGGCGGATACGAGCCCGGGGCGCTCTCGGCCTACTCGGGCGGGTCCGTCAGGTGCCTGGCCCACAAGGATCGCCTCTTCTACGAGCCCCCGCAGGGGGTGAAGGCCGTGCTGTGGAGGCGCGTTTCGGGCCGCTCGGCCACGGGCTCGTCCCTCGCGGGCAAGCTCCTCGGGGCGCTCGACACCCCTCGTGCAGGCACGGTGCGCCTCGAAGGCCCCGGCGGCGCGGTCTCCGAGGAGCTCTGGGAGGGGAACTTCTTCTTCGGAGACCTCCAGCCCGCCCGGTACGAGGTCGTCGTCGAGGCCCCCGGGCAAGCGCTGCAGCGCCTCGCCGTGAGCCTCGGCCCGATGGACAGGCGGACCCTCCTGTTCTATAGTCAAAGTCTTATGGGTGCGCCATCTGGAGCCAAGCCATGAGCCTCGTAGGAAGCCTGGAGGACCTGAGCCTCCTGGACATCCTGCAGATCGTCAACGTGTCCCGGAGGACGGGCGTGCTCCGCCTGTCCCCTCCCCAGCTCGGCCAGGCGCACATCTACTTCTCCACGGGAAACGTGTCCGACATCGTCGGCAGCTTCGACGAGCTGGGCTTCCTCCGCTTCTTCGAAACCCAGGGCCTCGTGGAGCCGTCGGAGGTTCGACAGGCACTAGATCTCACGGACCACAAGCCCCTTCAGGCCCTGCAGAAACTCATCCAGATGGGCGCCCTCACGCGCCCCTTCGTGGAGCAGGCGCGCCGCCTCGAGCTGTCTCGCCGGCTCAGGACCCTGTCGCAGTGCGACCGGGGCGAGTTCCTCTTCAGCCTGAGCGAGGGCAACGAGGTCCCCGACGCCTCGACGCCGACGCCGTTCTGCCCGCTGGAGACGCCCGTCTCGCCGCAGAACCTCCTGACCCAGACCATGACGGAGGCCAGCTTCGAATCCACGGTGCCCCGGCCGGCACCGCCTCCGCCCAGGCCCGCCCCGGAACCGGCGGTCGTCACGCCGGCGCCTCCTCCCAGAGCGCCAGCGCCTCCGCCGCCTCCTCCTCCCGTCAGCGAGCCGGAGATCCTCCCGGCGGAGATCATCGAGGTGATCGAACCCCCGCCCAAGGCGGCCTCGCCCCGCGCCGCGGCTCCCAAGCCGACAGCGCCACCGCCTCCCGCCCCTCCCGACGTCAGGACCGCCCCGGCGCCGGCGCCCATCCACATGGACCAGTCCAAGAGCAAGGTGACGGTGGTCCTCGCCGCCGACGAGAGCATCTTCAAGTCCATGCTCCGCACGCGCCTCCACCGCCACTTCGCGCAGGTCCTCCCGGTGGCCGACCTCGACGAGTACAACGCCGTCTGCTCGTCGCTCCTCGAGCAGCGCCTCCCCTTCCTCGCGCTGACCGACCTGCTGATGCCCACGAGCGACGGCGTCGGCTACCTCGGCGGCCTGGAGCTCCTCGAGAAGTCGCAGATCGCCTTCCCGCAGGTGAAGGTCGTCCTGATGAGCGACCTGGACGACGAGCGCATGGTCGAGATGGCCCGCTTCAAGGGCGCCGTCGAGGTCCTGATGAAACCGGCGCTCCACCAGATCCGCGTGGACCAGCTCGAGGCCTCCATCGACGGATTCGCCGAGACCTTCTGCAAGGAGGTGGACCGGCTGTTGCCTCCCGTCGAGGAGGAGGTCGCGACCTTCTACAAGGATCTCGGCGTCGAGGCCGTGGGCGACGGGTACCGGGTCCGCGACCAGCTCAGCCTCCTCAAGGGTCTCATGGGCGAGCTCTCGAGCCCTCGAGAGTCCAGCGAGATCTCCCTCCTCGTCCTGCGTCTCGCCTCCGAGTACTTCGAGCGGGCCATCCTCTTCCTCGTGAAGAAGGAGGAGATCATGGGCCTCGGAGGGTTCGGCGACACGGGCGACCCCGAGATGATGATGCAGAAGGTCCGACGGCTGAGGATCCCCGCCGGGGTCGGGTCTCTCTTCGACGAGGCGGTGAACTCCCGTGGCACGACCATCAAACGGGAGGAGGAGTTCTCGGAGATCGACAAGGACTTCTCCCAGGCCCTCGGCTCCAAGCGCGCCGGCGAGGTCGTGGCCATCCCCATGATCAGCAGGGGGCGCGTCGTGGCCCTCCTCTACGCCGACAACGCCATCTCCGGCGATCCCCTCCCCGACCTGAGCGGCATCGAGATCTTCATGTCCCAGGCCGGCCTCGCCATGGAGAAGGCCCTCCTCGAGCGCCAGCTCATGCACCTCAAGAAGTCCATACCCAACCAGCTGGGGGGCGGCAAGGACGATTGAGACGGTGAGGGGGGAGCCGGTGAGCCGGCGACTACTTCAAGAGAAAAGGCCCGGCGCTCGGCCGGGCCTTCGAGTTTTGCCTTGTCGCTCTTTCTCCGGATCCCCGGCTCTCCGACTCCCCGGCTCTATCCCTTCAGGGCTGCCTGCGCGGCGGCGAGGCGCGCGACGGGCACGCGGTAGGGCGAGCAGGACACGTAGTTGAGCCCGATCTGGTGGCAGAACTCCACCGAGGTGGGCTCGCCGCCGTGCTCGCCGCAGATGCCGATCTGGAGCTTGCGGCGCGCCTTGCGTCCCTTCTTGACGGCCATCTTCATGAGTTCGCCCACGCCCTCGCGGTCGATGCGCTGGAAGGGGTCGCTCCCGTAGATCTCGCGGTTCACGTACTCGCCGAGGAAGCCGCGCACGTCGTCGCGCGAGATGCCGCAAGTGGTCTGGGTCAGGTCGTTGGTGCCGAAGCTGAAGAACTCGGCGTGGCCGGCGATCTTGTCCGCCACCACGCACGCCCTGGGCAGTTCGATCATGGTGCCCACGAGGTAGTGGACCTTCCGCTTCGCGTGGGCCTTGGCGATGATCTCGTCGGCGATCTTTCGGCTCATCGCGGCGAAGATCTTCATCTCCTGCTCGGTGGCCACGATGGGGATCATGATCTCCGGCTTCACGGGGATCCCCGCCTTCGCCACGTCGCACGCCGCCTCGACGATGGCCCGGATCTGCATCCGGTAGATCTCGGGGTAGGTCACGCCCAGGCGGCAGCCGCGGTGGCCGAGCATGGGGTTGTTCTCGTGGAGCGCCTCGATGCGGGCCTCGATCTCCTCAGGGCTGACCTTGAGCTCGTCGGCCACCGCGCGGACCTTCTCCGCGAAGACCTCGGGCTTGAGGGCCTCGCGGGAGGGAAGGAACTCGTGGAGCGGCGGGTCGAGGAGGCGGACCGTGACGGGGCGGCCGTTCATGGCCTTGAAGATCCCGACGAAGTCCTCCTTCTGCATGGGGAACAGGTACGCCAGGGCCTTGCTCCGCTCCTCCTCGCTGTCGCTCAGGATCATGCGGCGGACGTAGTGGATGCGCTCGCCCTCGAAGAACATGTGCTCGGTGCGGCACAGCCCGATGCCCTGCGCGCCCAGCTGGACGGCCGTCTCCGCCTGCTTGGGCGTGTCGGCGTTGGTCCAGACCTCGAGGCGGCGGTGCGCGTCGGCCCAGTTCATGAGCTTGGTGAACTGCTCGTAGTTGCGCGAGTCTTCGGCCTTGAGCTCGCCGCTGAGGACCTGCACGACCTCGCTCGGCCGCGTCGGGAGCTGCCCGAGGATGACCTCCGCCGTGAACCCGTCGATGGAGAGCCAGTCACCCTCTTTCACCACGTGCTCGCCCACGACCATTTCGGACTTCTCGTAGTCGATGTCCAGCGCGCCGCAGCCCACGATGCAGACCTTGCCCATCTGGCGCGCCACGAGGGCCGCGTGAGAGGTCATGCCGCCCATGGCGGTGAGGATGCCCTGCGCCGCGTTCATGCCGCGGATGTCTTCGGGGCTGGTGAACTTGCGGACGAGGAGGACCTTCTCGCCCCGGTTCGCCCACTCCTCGGCGTCGGCGGCGTTGAAGGTCACGCGGCCCGAGGCGCCGCCCGGACCCGCGGGGAGGCCTTTGGCGATGACCTTGCCCTCACGTAGGGCCGCCTTCTTGGCGTCCTGGTCGAAGATGGGCGAGAGGAACGCCGCGATGCCGTCGGCCTCGGGGCGCAGGACCGCCTCCTTCTCGTTGATGAGGCCCTCGAGCTCCATGTCCACGGCCATCCGCGCCGCCGCGAAGGGGTGGCGTTTGCCCGTCCGGGTCTGGAGCATCCAGAGCTTCTTGTCCTCGATGGTGAACTCGAAGTCCTGCATGTCGCGGAAGTGCTTCTCGAGGCGGTGCTGGATGTCCACGAGCTGCCGGTAGGCCTCGGGCATGACGCCCTCGAGCTCGGCGATGGGCCGCGGCGTGCGGATGCCCGCGACCACGTCCTCGCCCTGGGCGTTGAGGAGGAACTCGCCCGTCATCCGGTTGTCGCCCAGCGCGGGGTCGCGGGTGAAGCCCACGCCCGTGCCGGAGGTCTCGCCCCGGTTGCCGAAGACCATGGTCTGGACGTTGACGGCCGTGCCCCAGTCGCCGGGGATGTCGTAGAGCTTGCGGTAGGCGATGGCGCGGTCGTTCATCCAGGAGCCGAACACCGCTCCGATGGCGCCCCAGAGCTGCTCGTAGACGTCCTCCGGGAAGTCCACGTCGAGCTTGCGCTTGATCTCGGCCTTGAAGAGCGAGACGAGGCGCTTGAGGTCGTCCGTGCTGAGGTCCGTGTCGAACCTGGCGCCGGCCTCGTGCTTGACCCTCTCGAGGATCGCCTCGAAGGGGTCCTCCTCCTTCTTGTCCACCGGCTTGAGCCCGAGAACCACGTCGCCGTACATGGCGACGAAGCGGCGGTAGGAGTCCCACGCGAAGCGCTCGTTCCCCATCACCTGTGCCAGCCCCGTCACCGTCGCGTCGTTGAGACCCAGGTTGAGGACCGTGTCCATCATGCCCGGCATGGACGCGCGTGCGCCCGAGCGAACCGAGAACAGGAGCGGGTTCGCCGGGTCGCCGAACTTTCGACCCATGATGGCTTCGACGCGGCCCAGCGCGTCCTTGACCTGCCCTTCGAGGTCACCGGGATACTTCCGGTCGTTCGCATAGTAGTAGGTGCAGACCTCGGTGGTGATGGTGAAGCCCGGAGGGACGGGGATGCCCAGGTTGGTCATCTCCGCCAGGCCGGCACCCTTGCCGCCCAGGAGCTCCTTCTGCTTGCCGTCACCCTCAGCCTTGCCTTCACCGAAGAAATAGACCCATTGGCTCATCGTGTCCCCCTGAACAATCGAGCGCCAATCTTAGCACACGGCGCCTGGGCCGGAATGCCGCGCGGTAGAGTGGTGCGGGAAAAGACGCTAAAGGATGGCGGCGACGTTGAAGTAGTAGGGCGAGGGTCCGGGGCGTTGCTGCGGCGAGGGGCGCCCGATGACCGTCCTCGAAGGCGCGAGGGACGAGGGTCCCAGCCCCATGCTCTCGCCGTTCCAGGCGATGAACTGCACGGTCTGGCTGGGTGAGACGCCCACTTCCCAGGCGAGGTGTCCCCCGGACATGGTCTTCTGCCCCCTGGCGCAGAGTCCGCTCAGGCCGAGGTAGGGCTCGGGGTTTCCAGGGCCGAAGGGGTCGAGGAGGCCCCAGGCCCGCCACGCGTCTTCGAGCTGGCTCGGCTGGATGGGGAAATAGGTCTCGCCGTGCTGCTGGGCCTCGGCGGAGGGCGGCAGGGCCGAAAGGCGTCGCTCCAGCTCGGGGATCTTGCCTGCCTCCACGGAGAATCCGGCCGCACCGCTGTGCCCGCCGAACCGGAGGAGCAGGTCCGAGACCTCCCGCAGGAGGGCCGTGACGTTGTCGTGCTTCCAGGCGCGGCCCGATCCCACGGCCACGTCGCCCTCGACGCAGAGGACGAAGGCCGACTTCTTGAAGGTCTCCGCGAGCCTGGCCGCCACGGGGCCGATGATGCCCTTGTGCCAGTTCCCCGAGGCCGCCACGATGACCCGGTCCTCTTCGGGCGCGAGCCTTGCCTGCTCGAGCGCCTCCTCGAACGCGGCGATCTGGTAGGCCTTGCGCTGGTCGTTGAGGGACTCCAGGCGCCCCTTCAGGCGCGCCGCCACCGCGGGGTCGCGCTCCAGGAGGAGGTCGAGGACGAGCCGGGCGTCCTCCATGCGGCCCGCCGCGTTGAAGCGCGGGGCGACATGGTAGGAGATGTGGTGGCTCCGGACGGGGCCCATCCGCAGGATGTCTTCGAGGAGGAGCGCCAGCCCGGGGTTGGGCGTGCGTTCGAGGGCCAGGAACCCGGCCTTGCAGATCTTCCGGTTCACGGGGGTCATGGGGACCACGTCGGCCACCGTAGCAATGGCGACGAGACGCAGGAACGGCTCGAGCGGCAGATCCCTCCCCATGAGCGCCGCCGTGCATCGGAGCACCTGGAGGGCCACCGCAGCCCCGCAGAGGTCGCGATCCGGGTGATCCCGTGTCCCCTTGGGATTCACCACGATGCCGGGCGGGCGCCCGCCGGGATCGGGGAGGTGGTGGTCCGTCACGATGATGTCGATCCCGGCTTCCCGCAGGCGCTCGCCGATCTCCCGCGCGTTGGTGCCGCAGTCGGTCGTGATGAGGAGGTTGGCGCCGGCCCGTTTCACGGCCTCGAGGCTCGTCTCGGAGAGACCGTACCCGCCGTCGAAGCGGGAGGGCACGAAGGCGTCGACCTTGGCGCCGAGGGACTTCAGCCCGCCCATGAGGACGGCCGTCCCCATGAGCCCGTCCACGTCGTAGTCGCCGTGGACCACGACCGCTTCGCCATCAGCCACCGCCCGCGCGAGCCTGGCCGCGGCCTCGGTGGCCTCGGGGAGGCGCGCCGGGTCGGGCCAAGGGACGAGGTTCGGGTCGAGGAATGCGCCCACCTCGGCCTCGCCGTCCAGCCTCTGGGACAGCAGCATGGCGAGGACGGCGTCCAGCCCGAAGCGGTCGCGCAGGCCCGCGGCCCGCTCGTTCCACCCCGAGGCTTCCCGCCACTCCCAGGCGCTCATGCCGTCATCACCCCGCGACCGCCGAAAAAGGAAACGCCGGGATTCTTCATCCCGGCTCGGTGCGCGATCCGCGACGCGGACCGCGGAAAGGATCGGAAGGTTTTGGTGGAGCTAGGGGGGATCGAACCCCCGACCTCTTGAATGCCATTCAAGC
>JBBIUU010000037.1:0-27061 GCA_037440125.1 Acidobacteriota bacterium | reverse complement strand
GGCCCGAGATGGAGAAGATGTCCTCGATGGGCATGAGGAAGGGCTTGTCGATGTCGCGGACCGGCTCGGGGATCCAGGTGTCGCACGCGTCGAGGAGGTCCTGGATGCACTTGGCGTCGGCGCCGTTCGGGTCCTCGGCCTGGCCGGCCTTGAGGGCGGAGCCGCGGATGACGGGGCTCGTGTCGCCGGGGAACTTGTACTGGCTCAGGAGGTCGCGGACCTCCATCTCGACGAGGTCGAGCAGCTCGGGGTCGTCGACCTTGTCGCACTTGTTGAGGAAGACGACGATGTAGGGCACGCCGACCTGGCGGGCGAGCAGGATGTGCTCGCGGGTCTGGGGCATGGGGCCGTCTTCGGCGGAGACCACCAGGATGGCGCCGTCCATCTGGGCCGCGCCGGTGATCATGTTCTTGACGTAGTCCGCGTGTCCGGGGCAGTCCACGTGGGCGTAGTGGCGGTTGGGCGACTCGTACTCGACGTGCGAGGTCGCGATGGTCAGGATCTTGGTGGGGTCGCGGCGACCCTGGGATTCGGAGGCCTTCGCCACTTCGTCATAGGGGATGAACTTCGCCAGACCCTTGGCCGCCTGGACCTTCGTGATCGCCGCCGTGAGGGTGGTCTTCCCGTGGTCCACGTGCCCGATGGTGCCAACGTTGACGTGCGGCTTAGTCCGGTTGAATTTCTCCTTCGACATCCTCAGCCTCCTTGACTAACGGCCCTGAACGCGGGCGACAATCTCTTCCGACACAGACCTTGGAACCGTTTCGTACCGATCGAACTGCATGGTGTAGTTACCGCGCCCCTGCGTGAGGGAGCGGAGGGACGTGGCGTACCCGAACATCTCGGAGAGCGGGACCATGGCGGTGATGACCTGGAGGCCGACACGGGCCTCCATGCCCTGGATCTTGCCGCGGCGGGAGTTGATGTCGCCCATAACGTCGCCCATGTAGCTCTCGGGGACGGTCACCTCGACCTTCATGATGGGCTCCAGGAGGGCGGGGGCCGCCTTGGACGTGGCCTCCTTGAAGGCCATGGACCCGGCGATTTTGAACGCCATCTCCGAAGAGTCCACCTCGTGGAAGGACCCGTCGTAGAGCGTGACCTTCACGTCCTTCATGGGGAATCCGGCCATGACGCCGAGCTCGGCGGCCTCGCGGATGCCCTTCTCGACCGGGGTGATGAACTCGCGGGGGATGACGCCGCCGGTGATGGCGTTCTCGAAGACGATGTTGTCGCCCTCGCCCAGCGGCTCCACCCTGATCTTGACGTGGCCGTACTGGCCGTGGCCGCCCGTCTGCTTGATGTACTTGCCCTCGGCCTGGGCCTCCTTGGTGATCGTCTCGCGGTAGGAGACCTGGGGCTTGCCCACGCTCGCCTGGACGCCGAACTCGCGCGTGAGGCGGTCGACGATGATCTCGAGGTGCAGCTCGCCCATGCCGGAGATGAGCGTCTGGCCCGTCTCCTCGTCCACGCGGAGGCGGAAGGTCGGATCCTCCTTCGCGAGCTTCATGAGGGAGGAGGAGAGCTTTTCCTGGTCGGCCTTCGTCTTGGGCTCGATGGCCACGGAGATGACCGGGGCCGGGAAGTCCATGGACTCGAGGACGATGGGGTGGTCCTTCTCGGCGAGGGTCTGCCCGGTGGTCACGTCCTTGAGGCCCACGATGGCGGCGATGTCTCCGGAGCGTACCTCGTCGATCTCCTCGCGCTGGTTCGCGTGCATCTTGAGCAGGCGCCCGACGCGCTCCTGGCGCTTCTTGACCACGTTCCAGACGTAGGAGCCCGCTTTGAGCGTGCCCGAATAGACGCGGACGAAAGCGAGCTGCCCCACGAAGGGGTCGGTCATGATCTTGAAGACGAGGGCCGCGAAGGGCTCGTCGTCGTTCTGCTTGCGCTCCTCGGGCTCGTCGCTCTCGGGATTCACACCCTTGATGGCGGGCACGTCGAGGGGCGAGGGGAGGAAGTCCACCGCGGCGTCGAGGAGCGGCTGCACGCCCTTGTTCTTGAAGGCGGAGCCGCAGAGCACCGGGGTGAAGTGCATGGCGATGGTGCCCTTGCGGAGGGCGCCCTTGACGGCGGCCCTGTCGAGCTCCTTGCCGTCGAGGTAGGCGGTCATGAGCTCGTCGTCCTCCTCGCAGGCCATCTCGAGGAGCTTCTCGCGCATCTCCGCGGCCTTCTCGGCGTACTCGGCGGGGACGTCCTCCACGGCGAACTTGGCGCCGAGGGTCTCGTCGAGCCAGCGCAGCGCCTTGTTCTCGAGGAGGTCGATGACGCCCTCGAAGGAGTCCTCCTGCCCGAGGGGCCAGTGGAGGGCCACCGGGCGGGCGTGGAGGCGCTCCTCCATCATCCTCAGGACGCGGCCGAAGTCGGCGCCCTGCCGGTCCATCTTGTTGACGAAGGCGATGCGGGGCACGCGGTACTTGTCGGCCTGCCGCCACACGGTCTCGGACTGAGGCTCCACGCCGCCCACGGCGCAGAAGACGCCGACGGCGCCGTCGAGGACTCGGAGCGAGCGCTCCACCTCGGCGGTGAAGTCCACGTGTCCGGGGGTGTCGATGATGTTGACGCGGCAGTCCCTCCAGAACGCGGTGGTCGCGGCGGAGGTGATGGTGATGCCGCGCTCCTGCTCCTGGATCATCCAGTCCATGGTGGCAGTGCCGTCATGGACCTCGCCCATCTTGTAGTTGACGCCCGTGTAGAAGAGGATCCTCTCCGTGGTGGTCGTCTTGCCGGCATCGATGTGGGCCATGATGCCGATGTTTCGCTGTCTATCGTACGGAACGGTACGGGGCACGGGCTGTCCTCTGCCTTACCAGCGGTAGTGGGCAAAGGCCTTGTTGGCCTCGGCCATCTTGTGGGTGTCCTCACGCTTCTTGATGGAGGACCCGCGGTTGTTGGCTGCGTCGAGGAGCTCGGCGGCCAGGTTGGCGCGCATGCTCTTCTCGCCGCGGGCGCGGGAGTAGTCGATGATCCAGCGGACCGCCAGGGAGAGGCGCCGCTCGGGGCGGACCTCCACGGGGACCTGGTAGGTGGCGCCGCCCACGCGGCGGGACTTCACCTCGAGGACGGGCTTCACGTTGTCCAGGGCCTTTTGGAAGAGCTTGAGAGGATCGTCTCCGCTCTTCTCCTTGATGATGTCCATGGCGCCATAAAAAATGGACTCCGCCACGGACTTCTTGCCCTGGTACATGATCTTGCTGATGAACTTGGTGACCAGGACGGATCCATAAACGGGGTCCGGCGAGACTTCTCTTTTCCTAACGACGGCTTTCCTCGGCATACCCTGTGCTCCTTACCTTCTTTTCAAAGAGCGACGGCCCGACGCGGGCCCAGGTGTTCAGTCAACGCCTATGATTTGGGTCGCTTGGCTCCGTACTTCGAACGCGCCTGGCGCCTCGCCTCGACGCCGGTCGTATCCAGCTTGCCGCGGATGATGTGGTAGCGCACGCCCGGCAGGTCCTTGACGCGGCCGCCGCGGATGAGCACCACGCTGTGCTCCTGGAGGTTGTGCCCCACGCCCGGGATGTAGGTCGTCACTTCCATGCCATTCGTGAGGCGGACGCGGGCCACCTTGCGCAGCGCGGAGTTGGGCTTCTTGGGGGTCGTGGTGTAGACGCGCGTGCAGACGCCGCGCTTTTGCGGGTTGTTCTTCAGTGCGGGGCTCTTGGTCTTGTACTGCACGACCTGGCGCCCTTTTCTCACGAGCTGATTAATCGTCGGCACAACGTCCTCCTAGCCTTCACTCGCCACGCAAACTCCGACCCCGCAAGGCTTTCCTTACTCCAGTTCGATGGAGAGGCTCCACGGGGGAAGAGCCGAAGCCGAATTAGAATAGCACCTATCCCCCACACTGTCAAGAGCTAAGGGGCGGGTGCCTCTCCCACCACGGGGCCTCCCCAAGATGTTGGGGTTACTTCTCGCCCCCTCACTAGCGCAGGGTTTTCTCGGGTTGCCCTGGGAACCGGCGCCCGTTACGATAGGTGGGATCACTGGGGGGACACCATGGCCGAGAGCCGCAAGACTCCCGAAGAGTATATGGACCACGCCCTGGCCTTGGCCCGCGAAGCCGAACGGTCGGGAGAGGTGCCCGTGGGCGCCGTCCTTGTGGCCGAAGATGGACGGGTGCTCTCGGGCGGCCGGAATTGGGCGGAGACGGGAGCGCCGCTCCGACACGCCGAGATGGAGGCGCTCGAGGCGGCCCTCGCCGCGGAAGGGAGGCACGGCCTCGGCGGCTGCACCCTGTACGTCACCGCCGAGCCCTGCCTCATGTGCCTGGGCGCCATGGTGCTCGCGAGGGTCGGAGGGCTAGTCTACGCCTGCCCCGAGCCGAGGTTCGGCGGCGTGGCCCTCCTCCAGCAGCTCTGGAAGGAGGGTCGCTACCCGCACCGGTTCCCCATCTCCTCGGGGCTAAGAGAAATGGAGGCGAAGGAGTTCCTCCGGCGCTTCTTCGAGGCAAGGCGCAAGGAGCGCTGAGCCACCCACCAACTTCCGGACGCCCCCCTCCCCACGGGCCCCCTTATCCGATTCCGGAAGTCGCTCCCGTCCCACCAGGGCCGATGGCCTGTCGGCTGGCCGTCCCGAGCCGTCACTGAGGGACAACTCGGGAGTCAGGCCAGCCTAGGCCTCGGAGTGAGGCGCGACCGAAGCGCGAATCGGCTCGATACAATCTGGCATTTTCGTAACGCAACAAGGTCTTGAGTCTCCGGAATTAGCGCTATTTGCCCCACATCCCAACTGCCAGTCAACCGCCTGTTGACTCGGAGTCAGATTCTGATTCAATACTGGCCGCGGGCGGGAAAATGCGCATGCGGTGGTCGCATCTGCTGGAACGCCCCTCCCTCAGGCGCTCTCCCGGGAACGGCCGGAGGCGACACGGGGCAGGGATCGGTTGATCGGTTGTGGACAGGAAGCGCTGGGCTTCTGAGCGTTGCACGAGGAGGGTTCGATGAAGAGAGTGGTGGTCGCGGTGGTGGTCATGGTCCTGCTGGCATCGGTGACGATGGCGGCGGTAAAAGGGAAGGAGGCGGGCGGCGCCAAGAGCAAGGTTCTCGCTCCCGTCGCCGAGAGGAGTGTCAGCCTCTTGAAGGTTCTGAACTCGCGCTATTCCAAGGCCGAACTGTCGGCGGGAACTTATGTCGGCTCGGAGTTCTGCATCGCCTGCCACACCGACAAGGCCGGTTGGCGCGACAGCAAGCACGCGCAGGCTCTTCGGAGGCCCATGGGGCAGTACAGCCTCGTCGCGGGGAAGGGCGTGGTGGCCGACTACGACAAGAACAACGTGGACGACTTCCAACAGGGCTTGGATTTCAACGCCATCTCCTCGGTCTTTGACCCCTATAAGCCCAACGCCCCCGTCCTTTCGTACAATGCCTCCAACGACACCTACTTCATCACCATCGGACAGCTGACCATGCCGCTGGTTTGCACGCAGGGTGGGACCGGTTCCTGGAAGCAGCGCTACCTGCTCCGCGTTCCGGTTTCCGACCTTCCCGGCGGCCTTTCCGCGGAGAACTACGTCTCCCCCATTCAATACAACGAGAAGACCCGGGAGTACGTGCTGTACAACCCCGGAAACTGGTACGACGCCAACAAACAGCCCAAGTTCACTCCGACCACCACGGCGGCGCAGCTCGCCGCCGGCAACGGGAGCACCTACTCCAAGAAGTGCATCGGCTGCCACACCACCGGGCTTCGTGGCCTCGGCCAGACCGCCCAGGGAGAGTGGGTGTACAATGGATTCGTGGCCGCACTCTTCAACGAGGACGACCCGAGCTACTTCGACTACGACCACAACGGCCTTCCGGACATCGTGAACGTCGGCTGCGAATCCTGCCACGGCCCCGGCTCGGCCCACATCCTCGGCGCCGGGGATCCCACCAAGATTGTGAACCCGTCAGGTCTGGACGCCGACCGGGCCAACGCCGTGTGTGGTCAGTGCCACAGCCGGGTGGTCTCCCAGCCGAACCATACCTTCGAGTGGCCCATCAAGGACGACACCCGCACCCCGTACCTCCCCGGCAGCCCGGAGCCCCTGTCCAACTATTACACGGACGCACCGGGCCTCTGGCCTGACGGGGAGTCCTCCAAGCAGCATCACCAGCAGTACCAGGACCTCTATCGGTCGGCCCATCCCACCAACCCCTACGATAAGCTGACTTGCTTCACTTGCCACGATCCCCACGCCGCTCAGGGAGACCACCAGATCGTCACCGAAATCGTCGACGGCCAGCTCACGATCCCCACCGCCAACGACAACGACACCCTCTGCCTCGCCTGTCACGCCACCCACGGCCCCTTCGCCGGAATCACCAAGGCCCAGGTGGCCGACTACGAAAACAACAAAGATGCCATCGGCCAAGTGGTGAGCGCCCACTCCAAGCACCTCTACAACCCGGAGGGAAAGCTCGGACTCTCCCGCTGCTCGAAATGCCACTTGCCCAACGTGGCGACGTCGGCCATCACGTACGACATGCACTCCCACACCTTCCATGTCATCGAACCGGCCAAGACCCTCGATACGCAGGGGCAGGGTGGGATGCCCAACGCCTGCGCCGCCTCCTGCCATCAGGGGCGCCCCCTGAACTTCACGAACACCGATTTTTCCTGCAACCCCTTCGCCACCTGGAATGACTCCGGGGACGTCAAGACGGCGCAGATTCTGAAAGGGTACTTCGGCCCCGGCGGGACCTGGTGGGACACGAGTGCGAGCAAAACCTCGAGCTCCATGTGGTTCATGCAGTCCTTCGCCCCGGGCGGCCGATTTGCGGCGCCGGTCGAGGGCCACAGCAAACACGACTAGACCCAACCCCACTCTCCAGGAGTGTCTCTACATCGGGGGGCCCACGGCCCCCCTCTTTTTTTCGGGCGGAGGGTGCGCGCCGCCGAGGCGCCCCCGCGCGAGATGCGGGTGCCCCGGCGCATGGACCTAGGAGATTTCTTCGGGGATCTCGGTGCGGTGGACGATCTGCGTGAGGTCGTCCAAGAGGGGCTTGATGTGGTAGAGGAACGCGTAGCCCTTCATCGTAATCCGATAGTTGTGGCGACGTTTTCCAGCAACGACTGCCCAGTGGCTCGACAGAAGCCCCTTCCTCTCCAGGTCCTGAAGGGCGGGGTAGAGGAGGCCAGGGCTCACCTCGTAGCCGAGATCCCTGAGGCGCCTTCTGATGGACAGGCCGAAGACCTCCTCCTCGGCTGCGAAGCTGAGGATGTGAACCCTCATAAAGCTCCGGAACAGGTTCCGCACGTCGGCGGTCAGCTTGCTCATGGGAGTTTCCTGATACCATATTGCCCAGCCGCCCGCAATGGCGGGGCAAGCGGATTGAGGTGCGGGCGCGAAGGGACGAGGGGCGGGCTGCGGCGCGGAAGTTGCCTCATTTTTCCTCCGCGCTCCTGGCACGGGACGGGGCATGGAGCACGATTCGGACACCGATAGCCTAACCGGAGAGCCCGGCACCGAGCGGATCGTCCGCTCCCCGGCGGACGCGCTGACCGCGTGCCGCGAGGCTCTGATGCTGCGTGTCGGGTCCAGTATCGGACGGTCCATGATCGAGAAGGCGTTGTCTTCCATCGGGCGAGCGCCGGATGCCCTCACGGCCTCGGACATGATCGTCTTCCGCCGCCTGGTGCTCCGATCGGCCTCGGTGTTCTTGAGCGATCGGGAACTCTCGGATCTGGGGGCGGCCTTCGAGGACATTTTCGGCCCAGGGCCCGGCCCTGTGTAAGGAGGAGGGGGCGCGATGAGCCGCACGGCGCTGATCGTCATCTACACGCTCTACGGATCGAGCTTCATCCTGCTCTCGTGCAGCGTGCTGCTCGCCGTACGCCGGGCCGTGAGGCTCAAGCTGGTCGCGGGGTTCGGCTTCCTCGCCCTCTTCGGAGCCCTCCACGGGCTCAGGGAGTTTTGCGACCTCTATGTCCTGACCCGACCGCCCGATGCCGTCGATGCGGCCGCCGGAGGCTGGGCCCGCATCGTCTCGGTGGGCCTGCTCCTGCTGTCCTTCGCCTTCCTGCTCCAGTTCGCGCTGGTGGTCCGGTCCAAGGAGGAGAGCCTCTTTCTGACCTATCTTCCCTGGGCGCTCGTGGGGGTGCTCCTATCGGCCCTCGCCATCTCCGGCCACCTCGACGTGCCGTCCACGGAACACGCAGGGCGGTGGTTCCTCGGAACCAGCGCGTCCCTCGCCAGCGCAGCGGCCATGGCCACGCTGGGGGCCCAGTTTCGTGGGCTGGGAAACCGCCGGATGGCCCTGGGGGCCTTTGGCGCGGCCGCGGTGTTCGTGCTCTACGGGCTGTTCGCGTCCTGGCACTGGCCCGAATTCGCCGGTGTTCCCATCCAGGTCTGTCGGACGGCCTGCGCGGTGTCCATCACCGCCTTCCTGCTCATCGTCCTCCGGGGTTTCTGGATCCAGCGCGCAGAATTGCGTTAGGTCCCTCTCGTCCGCTGGGGCCATGCCGCACAGCGGGCGGAGCGGCCTGAGAACCTTCGGATCTCCTCTCCCTCACCGGCCCGTCCGGCGCGCCGCAAGGGTCCCCTGTTTCTTGACAGGCAAGGGCTTGCAGGGTATCCTTCCCCGGCGCGGAGAGATGGCCGAGTGGTCGAAGGCGGCGGTCTCGAAAACCGTTAACCCGCAAGGGTTCGGGGGTTCGAATCCCTCTCTCTCCGCCAGAGAATTCCTTCGAGGCAATCCCACAAAGAAAACGCCTCGAGAAGACGAGAAGGACGCATCAGGGCCTGCCCAAGGGGGCGCTTCCGGAGATCCTTGGAAGCAAGGCCGGCGGCGTCCCCCGGAAGGCAGGTTGCAAGCTCCCCCGCATCTAGGCCTGCCGGGAGGACGGCGGCCCGCCGCCCAGTCGGACCGCGCTCCCTCTCGCGTTCCGGCCCGCGTGCCCCTCTTCTCCGTTACAGGAATGCAACAATAATATAAAAATGGCACATATTATTATTAAACTCTTGTTTTTTAATTTAATTAATACTATATTTAGTCTTGTTATGATCTGGAGAGGAGAAAGCCATGACGATCCCGTTGAGAGATTTCCTGGAAATCCCGTACGACCGGCTGGAGGAGATGAACCTGGCGGCGAAGGCGGAGCGCCTGGGGGGGAAGAGCCCGGACGCCATCCGCGAGGCGCGGATGAAATACCTCAGGGACGAGAAGCGCATCAAGGCCGTCACGGTCTGCTTCACGGACCTCGAGGGCCGCTTCCACATGCTCGACTACGACAAGAAATTCCTCCTCGGGGCGTCGGACAACCTCACGTTCGACGGATCCTCCATCCGCGGCTTCTCCCGGCAGGCGGAGTCGGACCTGCGCCTGGGCGTCGACTGGCCGGCCTTCTACTGGCTGCCCGCGGACGTGTTCGGCCCGGGCAAGGTCCTCGCCTTCGGCGAGGTGAATAACCAGGACGGCACCCCCTACGCCGGTGATATGCGCGCCCGCCTCAAGGCCTACTCGGAGAAGCAGGCCTCGAAGGGCTTCACGATGAACGTGTCCAACGAGATCGAGGGCTTCCTCTTCAAGGGGCTCGAGGCGGAGCGGCACTACCCCGAGACGGGGCGCTTCGAGTTCATCTCGACGGGTGGGTACTACCATTCGCTGCCCGGCGACCCCCTCCGCACTTTTATCGACACGTCGGCCGAGGTCCAGCGCGCGCTCGGCTTCGGCAACGAGAAGGACCATCCCGAGGTCGCCCCCTCCCAGTTCGAGATGAACTACTCCTACGCGGCGGCCATGGTGGGCGCCGATCAGGTCCAGCTCTACAAGCTCATCGCCCGCCAGGTGGCGGCGCAGCGCGAGCTCACCGCGTCCTTCCTGCCCAAGCCCGTGGCCGGCGTGAATGGCAACGGCATGCACACCAACATGTCCGTGTCCAAGAAGGGCAAGAACCTCTTCTGGGACCCCAAGGGCAAGGACAAGCTCTCCACCGCCGCCTGGGACTTCATCGGGCGCACCCTCGCGAACGCCAACGACCTCTGCCTCATCCTGAACTCGAGCGTCAACGCCTACCGCCGCCTCGACCCGCACTTCGAGGCCCCGAACCAGATCAAGGTCTCGGCCTCGGACCGTGGCTCCATGGTGAGGATCCCCCTGGGCAACGAGCGCTCCGCGCGCATCGAGGTGCGGTCCATCGGCCCCGACGCCAACCCCTACATGGCCATCTACGCCCTCTTCCGCACAGGCCTCGAAGGCCCCGTCTCCGAGGAGGACGGCGAGGGCAAGCGCGCCCGCACGCGCTTCCTGCCCGACAACATCCAGGACGCCATCAGGATCTTCAAGGCGAGCAAGTGGGCCCAGGAACTCCTGGGCGCCGAGGTTCACGAGAAGTTCTGCGACGTGAAGCAGGCCGCCGCGGAGCGCTCGGCGAAGGCCCTGGGCACGCGCATCAAGCGCAGCGAGATCATCTTCCACCACGAGGTGACGAACCAGTTCCTCTGGTCGCAGTTCTAGCCCACCATCCGGCACCTTCTTCGGGCAGTTCGGGCCCCGGGGGATTCTTCCTCCGGGGCTCATTAGCTTCGCCGTGCCGTAGTGTTAGGGCCAGAAGTAGTTTTTGAGGAGGGAGAACGCGCGGTCCACGTCCCGCTTCTTGAGGATGAGCGTGAACTCGGTGTAGGTCGAGACGATCTCCACCACGTTGATGTCGCCCCACATGAACTGCTTGAGGATGCCGTAGAAGACGCCCGGCGTGCCCACGGCGCGGACGTCGAGGTGGATGCCCACGGCGGCGAGATCGTGCAGGCGCGAGACGTGTTTCTCCTTCGCGAACGCCTTCTCCACGAGGGGCTCGAGGCTCGCGCTCGCGAGAACCGTCAGTTCGTGCACGCCCCGCGTGAAGGTGACGAAGGCCTCGGGGCGGCCCTGGACGGCGGCGAGCAGGCGTCGCTGGCCTTCGAGGATGGTGTCCGAGTTCAGGTAGGTGAACTCGGAGATGTCCGAGCGCACCGTCACGTCCCGGATCTGCCGCACGAGTTTTCGCGGGTCGCTCGCGCGGGGCGCGAGCCGCGGCGCGAGTCGGCTGAGGGCCATCACGACGGCGCTCTCGCTGGCCGGCTTCATGGCCGCGGCCTCGACCCGCGGCCGGATGGACCGCGCCGCTGCGGAGAGGTTCAGGAGGCCCGCGCTCAGGCTCTCCTCGAGGAGGGGCGAGGCTTTCACGATTTTTTCGACGGCGGCGGCCACGGTGATCATGTTATATTTGTAACAGTTTGTGTATTTCCAAGTCAAGCGTCTCGTAGTTTTTGACGTCCCGCTCCGGCGCCGCTAGACTCCGCCCCGACGATCGATAGGAGGACGTCATGTCGAACCCGAACCCGCTCTGCCCCGTCTGCGACGCCGAGGTCCCCGTGGCCTCCGACACCGTGGTCTCCGAACTGCTCGTGTGCGGCTCCTGCTCCGTGGCCCTCGAGGTCCGCAGCCTCGATCCGGTGGTGCTCGACGAGGCGCCGCAGGAAGAGGAAGACTGGGGGCAGTGATGGTCTCCATCCTGGACACCACGCTCCGCGAAGGGGAGCAGACGCCCGGGGTCTGCTTCGACCCGCACATCAAGCTCGCCATCGCGGGCCTCCTCGCCGACGTGGGTGTGGACGTCATCGAGGGCGGCCACCCGGCGGTCACGGAGGAGATCCGGCGATCCGTCGCGGTCCTGGCCTCCCGGGGCCTCCGTCCCAGGATCGGCGCCCACGCGCGCTCCATGGAGCGGGACGTGGACCTCGCCCTCGAGTGCGGCGTCCAGTTCCTCGGCGTCTTCTACTGCGTGACCGACGAGCGGCTGAGGGACCAGCGCCAGAGTCTCACGGCGGCCATCGACCGCATCGCCCGCGTCATCGGCTACGCGAGGGAGCGCCGCCCCGACCTCGTCATCCGGTACACGCCGGAGGACGCGGTGCGGAGCCCCTTCGAGAACGTGGTGGCCGCCGCCGCCGCGGCCGTCCGGGCCGGCGCCGATGTCATCAGCGTGGCGGACACGACCGGGCACCTCATTCCCGGCACCGACCGAAGCATGTTCGTGTTCGTCCGACGGCTGAAGGCCGAACTCGCGTCGCGCGGGCTCGCCCCGAGGATCGCCGTGCACTGCCACAACGACCGCGGCCTCGCCCTCGCGAACGCCCTGGACGGTTACCGCGCGGGGGCGGAGATCATCGACGCCACGGTCCTCGGCCTGGGGGAGCGCGCGGGACTCGTGGACCTGGCGACCCTCATGGCGATCCTGGCCCACGACTTCGGCGAGGGCGCCGGATGGGACCTCGCCAAGCTCCCCGAGCTCTACGCCCTGGTGTCGCGCTACTCGGGGATCGCCGTGCCCGAGCACTTTCCGGTGACCGGCCGGAACGCGTTCACCCACTGCGCGGGGATCCACACCCAGGCCGCCACCAGGAACCCGCTCCACTACCAGAGCCTCCCCGCGGAGCTCGTGGGCCGGACCCCGACCATCGCGCTCGACCACATGTCGGGGCTCTCATCGGTGCGCCACTGCCTGGGTCAGATCGGCGTCGAGGCGGACCCGGTGCTGGCCGAGGAGGTCCTGCGCCGCGTCAAGGAGGTGGGGCAGTCGGGCCGCACCGTGGACCTGGTGGAGCTCGGCTACATCGTCCGCTCCATCCAGGACCACCCTCTCGCCGCCGCGGGCCGCACCTAGGCCCGCCCTCACAACCTTCCTCAGGAGCTTCCATGATCCGGATCGGTTTCCTCCACTCGGTGATGCGCAAGGACGAGAAGCTCCTCCTCGATGCCTTCGCCGCCATGCCCTACGTGGAGGTCGTCCCCATCGACGACCGCAGCATCGGCTTCGTCCTGCCCTTCGAGCGCCCCGATCTCGACGTGGTCCTCGAGCGGTGCATCAACCACTCGCGCGCGCTGCACGCGCTGCGCATCTACGAGAGCGCGGGGTTGCGGTGCGTCAACTCCTCCCACGCGGCGCACGTCTGCGGCGACAAGCTCCTCACCTCGGTGGTCCTGGCGGAGCACGGCGTCCCTCAGCCGGAGGTGCGCGTGGCCTTCACGGAGGAGTCCGCGCTGGAGGCCATCGAGGCCATGGGGTATCCCGTGGTCCTCAAACCCTCGGTGGGGTCCTGGGGACGCCTCCTCGCCAAGGTGAACGACCGAGACGCGGCGGAGGCCCTGCTCGAGCACAAGACCACGCTCGGCAGCTACCACCACTCGATCTTCTACATCCAGAAGTACGTCGAGAAGCGGGGCCGGGACATCCGGGCCTTCGTCGTGGGCGACGAGTGTGTGGCGGCCATCTACCGGACCTCGCCTCACTGGATCACCAACACCGCCCGCGGGGGGGTCGCGACGAACTGTCCGGTGAGCCCCGAGTTGTCGGATCTGTCGCTCCGCGCCGCCAGGGCCGTGGGGGGGGACATCGTGGCGCTAGACATCTTCGAGGGGCCCGAGGGCTACCTCGTGAACGAGGTCAACTACACCATGGAGTTCAAGAACAGCGTGGCGCCCACGGGTGTGGACATTCCCGGCCTCGTCGCAGCGCACGCCGTGTCCGTGGCCCGCGCGGCCTCCGGTCCGCAGGGAGTTGCCGCCCATGGATAGGGTCCGCGCGTCCATCGTCGGCGGTTCGGGCTACACGGGCGGGGAGCTCCTGCGCATCCTCCTCGGCCACGCCGGCGTGGAGGTGGCCCAGATCACGTCCGAGCGCTTCGTGGGCCAGCCGGTGGGCACCGTGCACCCCAACCTGCGCCAGCGCACCGAGCTCAGGTTTGTGGGCCGAGAATCCCTCGCGCCGTGTGACGTGCTCTTCCTCTGCCTGCCCCACGGGGAGACGGCCCGCCAGCTCGACACCTTCCTGCCCCTCGCACCCAGGATCGTGGACCTCAGCGCGGACTTCCGGCTGAAGGACCCCTCGGCCTACGAGAAGTGGTACGGCCTCACCCACCCCAAGCCGGCCCTCCTCCCCCTCTTCGCCTACGGCATCCCCGAGCTCCACCGCGAAGAAATCCGCAACGCCTCCTTCGTCGCCACGGCGGGGTGCAACGCCACGGCGACGATCCTGGCGCTCCATCCCCTCTTCGCCGCGGGCGTCGTCCGGCGGGACTCGGTCGTCGTGGAGGTCAAGGCCGGCTCGAGCGAGGGGGGCAACGCCTCCTCTCAGGCGACGCATCATCCCGAGCGCGCCCACTGCATCCGCTCCTACAAGCCCACGGGGCACAGGCACCAGGCGGAGATCCTGCAGGAGCTGGAAAACGGGGAGCCGCTGGGTCTGCACTTCTCGGCCACCGCGGTGGACCTCGTGCGCGGCCTCCAGCTCACGGCGCACCTCTTCCCCTCGGCGCCCCTGGACGATAAGGGGGTGTGGAGGATCTACCGACAGGCCTACGGGAGCGAGCCCTTCGTCCGCATCGTGAAGAGCCGCGAGGGCAACTACCGTTACCCCGAACCCAAGCTCCTCTGGGGCACCAACACCTGTGACGTGGGCTTCGAGCTCGACGCGGACTCGGGGCGCCTCGTGGTCGTGGCGGCCCTCGACAACCTCGTGAAGGGCGGCGCGGGCCAGGCGGTGCAGTGCCTCAACCTCATGCTCGGGCTCCCCGAGACCACGGGCCTGGAGTTCCCCGGCCTCCATCCGGTGTGACCGTGTGCCGCCTCCTCGCCGTCACCTCGGACCGCCCCCTCGATGTGGACCGCCACCTCGGAGCCTTCGCCAAACTCTGTCGCGAGAGCCGCGAGTACCAGGGCCACGGGTGGGGATGCGCGGTGTGGCGGGCGGGCGTCTGGGAGAGATACCGCTCCCTGACCCCCATCTGGGAGGATGCCTTCAGGCCGGGGGGCGAGGTCCGGACGCTCGTGGCCCACGCCCGGAGCGCTTTCAGGGACGAGGGCATCGAGGTGGAGAACAACATGCCCTTCCTCGGCGGCGACCGCGCGTTCATCTTCAACGGCGAGCTCTCGGGCGTGCGCCTCTCGGTGGAGGGGAGAACCGGGGCCGAGAAGATCTTCAACCTGGTCGGCCGGGTGGACCGGGGCGACCTGGCGGAGGCGGTTCGGCAGAGCGTCGGCGTCCTCCAGAAGCGCTCGGCGCGCATCCGGGCGTGCAATCTCATCCTTGCCGAGCCTGGGAGGTTCCACGTGCATTCTCTCTTCGACGGCGAGGAGGACTACTTCACCTTGTTCAGGCGAACCAGGGGCGGCGAGACCGTCCTCTGCTCGGGCCCATACCCCGGCGACGAGGCAGGCTGGGTGGCCCTCCCGAACGGGGCCCGAGAGGCGGTGCCGTGCTCCTCGTGAAGATAGGAGGGGGGCGCGCCCTCAACGTGGAGGGCATCGCCGGGGACCTGGCCGCTCTCTCCGAGCCCGTGGTCGTGGTCCACGGCGCCAACGCCTGGCGCGACGAGCTCGCGTCCAGGCTGGGCGCGGAGAGGAGGGTCCTGACCTCCGCGAGCGGCTACGAGAGCACCTTCTCGGACGACGAGGCCATCGACCTCCTCCTCATGGCCTACGCGGGCCTCAGGAACAAGAGGCTCGTGGAAGCCTTCGGGCGCCACGGCCTGAGGCCCGTGGGCCTGACGGGGCTCGACGGCGGGCTCGTGCGGGGGCGGAGGAACCCGGGTATCCGGAGCCGGGAAGGGGGGAAGATCCTCCTGCGGCGCGACCACTCGGGCAAGCCGGCCTCGGTGAACGAGGGACTCTTGCGGACGCTGCTCGACGCGGGATACCTCCCCCTGCTGACCGTGCCCATCGCCGGCGAAGACGGCTCGGCGCTGAACAGCGAGAACGACGACGTGGTGGCCCTGCTTCAAGGAGTCCTCAAGGCCCACACCGTCCTGCAGCTCATCGAAGCCCCGGGCCTCCTCGAGGACCCTGGCGATCCCACCTCCGTGGTGCCCCGCCTGAACGCCGCCGAGGTGGCGGCGCGAGAGGCCCTCGCCACCGGCCGCTTCAAGCGCAAGCTCCACGGCATCGCCAAGCTCCTCCAGACAGCGCCATGCCGCGTCGTCGTCGCCGACGGGCGCCTGGGGCACCCCGTGCGGGACGCCCTGGAGGGAAAGGGCACGGTGATCGAGTGAGCACCCATCTCGAGGACCTCCACGGCCTGCCGCTCTACGCCAAGCGCGATCTCACGCTCGTCCGGGGCGAGGGCGCCCGCGTGTGGGACGAGGCGGGCCGGGCCTACATCGACTGCGTAGGGGGGCACGGCGCCGTCAACGTGGGGCACTGCAACCCCGCCGTGGTGGAGGCCGTCCAGCGGCAGGCCGCCCGGCTCATCACGTGCAGCAACGCCTGCTACAACGACGTGCGGGGGGCCTTCATGGAGCGCCTCGTCGCCCTCGCCCCGCCGGGCCTGGACCGCGTCTACCTGTGCAACTCGGGGGCGGAGGCGGTGGAGTCGGCCCTCAAGCTCGCCCGGCTGTCCACGGGCCGGACCGGCGTGGTGGCGGCCTACCAGGCCTTCCACGGGCGGACCCTGGGCGCCCTGAGCGCCACCCACAATCCTTTCTACCGCCAGGGATTCGGTCCCCTCGTGGAGGGGTTCTCCTTCGCGCCCTTCAACGACCTCGCCGCCCTCGACCGCGCGATCTCCAAGGACACCGCGGCGGTCATCCTCGAAGTCGTCCAGGGGGAGGGCGGCGTGAACGTGGCCCGGGGCGATTACCTCTGGGGTGCCGAGTCCCTCTGCCGCGAGCGAGGCGCGCGCTTCGTCCTCGACGAGGTCCAGACCGGATTCTGCCGGACGGGCCGGATGTTCGCCCTCGAGCACCACGGCCTCAGGCCCGACTTCGTCTGCCTCGCCAAGTCCATCGCGGGGGGGCTGCCCATGGGCGCCCTCCTCTGCCCGGCCTCGCTCGACGTCCCGCCCGGCAAGCACGGGACGACCTTCGGGGGCAACCCCCTTTCCTGCGCGGCGGGGTTAGCAGCGCTGGACTTCATGGTGCGAGAGCGCCTCGCCGAGGAGGCCGAAGGGAAGGGCCTCCGCCTGAGGGAGCGGTTGTCGTCCATGGGATCACGCAGGATCCGGGAGGTCCGCGGCCTCGGGCTCATGGTCGGCATCGAGCTGAGGGAGAAGGCCAAGCCGCACCTGGATGCGTTGGCCGATGCGGGGGTCCTCGCGCTACCCGCGGGCCCCCTGGTCATCCGCCTCCTGCCGCCGCTGACCATCGGCGACGAGGACCTCGAGACGGTGGCGGCCTCGCTGGAGCAGGTTCTCTCGGCGCCGGCGAGGTTCTGAGGGTCCCTACCTGCAATCTCAGGAAACCGCCCGGACCTCCGAGAGGAAATAATCCACGAGGGTCCCCACCTGGCTCGCGACGATCTCCAAGCCGTCGTCCCCCACCAGCCCCACGATGCCGGCCTGCCAGGTTCGGGCTAGGCTCTTGAGGGCGGGGTCCCTCTCGAGGTTCACGCGCTGGGCGAGGCAGAGGTTGATGGAGCAGGCCCGCACGCCGTCCTTCGTCTTGGCCTTGCTCAGGTTGATGTTCGCATAGAGGAGGGGCGTCCCCGGCGTGTTCCGCCAGGCCTCCCGGGTGAGCAGGATCAGGCCCGCCGCCTTCACCTTCTCCTCCATGAGGGCCTGAAGCCGGGCCTTGGAGGGGCCCTTGTCCAGGAGGTCGGCGGGGAGGTCCTCCACGATCACGTAGACGCTCTTGAGCCCCTTGAGGGAGGCCCGGTCGGCCTCCTCCTGGGACATCGCGGGACGCGCCCCCAGGACACCGACCAGGACCACGGCCCACAACAGGCACCTCGCGAGCGTTCTCCCGCGGCCGCCCCGGCCGGACGACGAACACGAACCCATCACCTGCACCTCCCTGCCCCGCACCCGGGGACGGCCCAGCAAAGCGCAGCCGGGCCGGTGTCTAGCCCCGTCATTCAGAATCGTCATGGGTTGTCAAGAAAATCACTCCCCGGCTCCGATTCCCTGCTGAGGGATATGCCCCATCATGGGGTGGGGACCCGAGCCACCCTTTGCAAACGAGCGGCCTTTCCCGCAATCATTATAGCGTGTTGTGGTCTCACTCCCATTTTCATGTGATGAGGGCTTGGTGGGAACGCTTAAGGAGTTCAAGGTGAAGGGAAGACATTTGATGGGAGCGGTCCTGGGGGTGCTCCTCGGGGCAGCCGCCTTCTCGGTCCCCCTGTACGCGCAGTGGACCGGGGAGATCGGCGCAGGCTACGTCTGGCAGAACGTCACAGGCAACGACAACGTGTTCATCAGCCAGTACGGACTCCGGCCCGGCTGGGTGCTGGACACCTTCGAGCTGGCGTACGCCCCCAAGGCGGGCGGTCCGCAGACCTTCGGCATCGAGGCCAGCGGCTTCGGCGGCGCCATGCCCGACCAGCACGCGTTCATGTTCTTCAACGCGGGCGGGGGCTGGCGCTTCACCCTCGGCTACGACCGGCAGTACTCCTTCTTCAACGTGCCGGTAGGGAGCTTCAAGCACGAGAACGACCAGTGGGCGATCCAGCGGTGGAAGGGTTCCGTGGTCTGGGACGGCTGGTCCGCCGCCCGCCTCACCCTGAACCTGCGCTATACGGACCGCACCGGGTACTCGTACCGGCCCTTCTTCGGCATGTCCACCCAGTACGCCATGAAGGACGATTACGACCAGACCATGAAGGAAGCGGCCTTCCGCATCGAGACGAAGACCCTCCCGGTTTACATCTCCTTCGAGCAGGCGTACACGCGGTACGAGCGCAACGATCAGTGGTCCCCGGCGAGCCCCTATCCGCTCTACGGTCAGACCCAGAACTGGCTCGTGGGCCTCCAGACGCCGCGCGAGGACAAGACCAACGTCCCCACGAGCCGCCTGATCCTCGCCTACCGGAACGACTGGGTGGACGTGGCCGGATCCTTCCTCTACGCCAAGGCCGACATGGACAGCACGGGCTACAGGACCTCCACCTACGCGATCCAGCAGGGCACCGTGGGGCAGGCGAGCTACATCGACACCCTCCTGGGCTCCGGCTCCTCCGACACGCGAGCCGCGAACGTGGACGCCACGTTCCAGCTGGGCTCCGGCTGGTCAGTCACCCTCGCGGGCGACTACAACGATGCGACGGAGGACGCGAACATCTATGGCACCAACGCGGTCGTCACCAAGTACGCCTCCTTCTCTCAGCAGTTCGTGGACAACTCGTACTTCGACGTGAAGGACGGCATGGGGCGCATCGAGGTCATGAAGAAGGGTAACGGCTGGGGCCTCTGGGGAGGCTACCAGGCGCTTTCGCGGAACATATCCTACGGCGACTTCTACGTCGATCCCAGCGTCAAGCGCACGGGCGACGGCTGGTTCGTGGGAGGGTCCTGGTCCAAGACCCCCGCCCTCGTGGTGGACGCCGAGTACCAGCACGGCACCTTCGACAACTACGCCTTCCGCACCGATCCCGACCTCGCCCAGAGCTTCGTGTTCCACCTCAACTCGCGCCTGGGCGGCGGTTGGCAGATCGGCGCCAGGGCCCGGTGGGTCCAGGCGACCAACCCCGACGACATCTCGGAGACGCGGCGCCAGGCCCAGAGCGCGGGCGTCACCGCCGCGTGGACCAACGCCAAGGGCACGGCGGGCTTCGGCTTCACGGCGGACACCCTGCAGATCAAGAACCGCACCAACGCTTTTCTGCCCCTCCACGGCCTGGTCCGGGTCCCGTGGGTCTCGGTCTACAATACCGACGTCCTGGCCATCGGCACGAACGGCCACATCAAGCTCGGCCGCTGGAACCTGGACGCCGACCTCGCCTACCTCCGCAACTCCAGCAACTATGAGCCGGTCACGAACTGGAACGCGGGGGTTCGTGCGGCGGTGGACGTGTTCAAGGGCGGCCAGGTCATCCTGTTCGGTCAGTACCGCTCCTACGTCCAGGAGTGGGACGCCCTCACGATGGAAAACTACTACGCGAGACGCTACGGCGTGAGTCTCCGGTGGAGGTTCTAATGGCGCGCGGACGCTTCAGCATCGCAGCGGTAACTCTCGGGCTCGCGCTGGGAGGGCTCTCCCTGGGCCTGCTCGGCGCCGACGCCCCCAAGGCGAAGGCCCCCGCCCTCGTGGGCGAGGAGACCTGCGCCACCTGCCACGAGGACCAGGCGAAGGCCTTCCTCGCCGGGCCCCACGGCATCAAAATGGCGGCCCGCTCCAAGACCATGGTCGCCGAGTCGTGCGAGCGCTGCCACGGCCCGGGCGGGGCGCACGCGGACGATCCCAACAAGACCAACATCGTCCGGTTCCCCAAGGACGAGGCGTGCCTCAGCTGCCACAACTCGGCCGCAGGCCTCATGGCCATCAGCCTGCCCGGCCACGCCCGGACCCAGTTCCCCAAGTGCCTCGACTGCCACGTGCCCGGCCACGCCCCCGCGCCCGCCAAGCCCCTTCTGGCCGACCAGCCCGCGGTCGTCTGCGGCAAATGCCACGGCGACGTGCTCATGTCCATGAAGCTCCCCTACACGCACCGCAAGGGGAACGAGCCCTTCCAGTGCACGGCGTGCCACACGGCCCACGGCGACAACCGCACGGGCCGGATGAGGCAGATGGGCCCCGGCGCGGTCTGCCTGACCTGCCACACCGAGATGTCCGGCCCGTATGTCTTCCCGCACCCGCCGCGCGCCATCGACGGCTGCGTGCAGTGCCACACGGCCCACGGGACCCTGAACCCCATGATGCTCAACAGGCCCAGCGTGGCCCAGCAGTGCCTCGAGTGCCACACCACGGTGACCTCGCGCCACGACATCACCAAGCCCATGTACCAGAACTGCCAGAACTGCCACATCGGCATCCACGGCTCGAACCACAACCGATTCCTTCTAGACGAGTAATCGTCCTCTCTGTTGGGCACCCCGGGGGACCCGCGAGGGTCCCCCTTGTTTTTTCAGGCGACTCCGACTGCAGGTCTTGAGAAGGCCTGCGGCCACGATCCCCTCCGGGGCTCAGCTCCGAGAAGGCCTCGTCCTTCGTCACCGGCGGACGTCGATGAACGGCGTGTTCCTCAGCTCGCGCCCCGGAGGACCCGGGAAGGCGCCGCCGCGTCTATTCCCCTCAGGGAGGACGGCTTGGCCTTCCCCCCCGTTCGTTCGAGGCCAGGATCTTCAGGCCGCGCGACAGAGACGGTGAACCGGGCAGGCATCCAACTCCGATCGGACGCCCGCACGATGCGCCCACCTGGCTCCGATTTCTCATTCAGCTTGCAGGTTTATGACTGGATCTACCCTACCTCGGTGGCTGGACCTGTTGACTTGTTCAGCAGTACCTGCTGAATTTCCCCCAATTCTTGGGCCAGCGTTGGGGCATATCCCGCATCGAGTCGGTACAGGCTTCCTTGCCTCTTCCGCTTCGGGCTTGCCGGAATTATAAGTGGCGGAGCAGGTGACTCGTGCGGACTCCGGGAGTGGGAGATCTTACGGGCCCTCGAAGGCTTCACAATGGAATGACCGAGAGTAGTGGGTGGACCAGCAGGGCACTTGGCTTAAAAGGAGGGGCGAATGAAGAGACTGGTTTGGTTGGGACTGATTCTCGCGTTAGTCGGCACGGCGGCCTGGGCCGGAAACAAGAGGGCCCCGGTCATGGGCGGCGGGAGCGTCGTCGTCCCGGTCGGTGCCGAGAAGAGCCTCGTGAAGCTGCTCAACAGCCGCTACTCCCGGGCCGAGCTGACCAGTGGAACCTACGTCGGTACGGAGTTCTGCCGCGCCTGTCACGGGATGTCCAGCTTCCCGGGGACGAAGCACTACCACGCCCTGCGGCAGCCCATGGCCATGTATTCCCTCCAGGCTGGCAATGGCGTGATGGCGGACTACGACGGTAACGGCGTGGACGATTTCATCCAGGGCCTGAATTTCAACACCATCAGCTCCACGCTCGATGCGACCAAGCCCAACGCCCCGATCCTCTCCTACGAAGCCGCGACCGATAGCTATTTCGTCCAGCTCGGCCCTGGCGGGCTCAAGCTGAAGGTCGCCGCCACATGGGCGGGCATGGACGTGGGGGGCGGCCAGCGCTTCATGGTCCGCGTCCCCGTGACCGACACCGCCACGGGCTACAGCAACGCCATTTACTTCGCGCCCTTCGCCTGGGGCGGCACGGCCTACAGCACCAACGAGAAGTACTGGTACACGGGTAGCACGCCCAAATACGCTCCCGGCATCACTTCCGCCGCGCTGGGCAACACCTCGACCGGCCTCCAGAGCCAGAACTACCTGCAGAACTGCTCCGGCTGCCACATCACCGGCGTCCGCAAGGTCTACACGACCCCCACGGGCGAGAATGTGGTGAACCCCTACCCGGCCTCCCTCGTGCCCGACAACAGCCCCAACTACCCCGACTTGGACGGCGACGGCCTTCCGGACATGGCCAACATCGGTTGCGAGAGCTGCCACGGACCCGGCTCTGCCCACATCCTGGGCGGCGGCGACCCCGAGAAGATCGTGATGCCCGACAACATCCCGGCCGGCCCCGGCTACGCCCAGGCCAACCAGGCCCAGTCCGCCGTCTGCCTGCAGTGCCATGTGCAGACCGGCTCCTACCCCAGCAAGAAGTGGGGCTTCACCTACGACGAGGCCAACAACCAGTCCTTCATGGTGGCCATTCCCATGCCCGACCTGACGCAGTTCCAGGTCTCCAAGGCCGTGAAATGGCCCGACGGCATCGCCTACAGCACCGCGCGGATTGACAGCTACTACTCCAGCGCCCACTACCAGGGAACCCACGGTATCCCCTGCTGGAAGTGCCACAACGTCCACAGCAGGCGTGTCGAGTACATGCTGCGGACCTCCATCACCGACACGGCCACTGGCCTCCGCATCCCCGTGAACATCGAGAACGACAGCTTCTGCCTCGCGTGCCACGCGACCCACGGCCCCTTCTCCGGAATCACCAAGGAGCAGGTCGCCGCCTGGGACGCCAACTTCGAGGTCCTCAGGGACAGCATCGAAGCCCACACCAACCATCCGTACGGGGCGACCCGCGAGCTCGGCCTGAGCAACTGCGTGACCTGCCATATGGCCACGAGCCACACCTTCTGGCCCTCCGCGCCCGAGGACACCATCGCCTACAAGGACTCCGTGATCTCCGATACGGTGAAGGGCAACATCAACTCCTGCTCCGCCTCCTGCCACCGCGGCAAGGTCCGGATCTGGGACAACTCCCTCGCCGTGGTCGACTACACCAACAAGCTCTACAACACGGACAACGAGATCGCCCTTGCGAACGACCTCCTGCCCTACTTCGGCCCCGGCGGGCTCTGGTGGAACACGACCCCCGCTTCGGCTCCTACGGCGGCCGACTGGAAGTAGCCTGGTCGCACATCGCACCGCAGTTCATGGAGGGGGGCTTCGGCCCCCCTTTTTCTTGTGGCCGGAGCTCGATTTTCTCGCCTCGCCGGCCAGGTTCGACCAAGAGTCAATAAAGGGTTAAATACCTTAACCAGCGGTCTGCGCAGACCATCGCGGGTTTTTCACAAACCGCTGGTTACCCATTTAATGCCTGGTATTTAGTGGGTTTTATGAAGTGCTCCGGTAGCTGAAGGGCTCAACAACACATGTTGAATTTGCCCCAATTCCCTCAAAGCAAATGGGGCATTTCCCGCACGATGGGTCGAGGGGCGCAGCCTTCCCCCTGTTCCCCGTTGACTTCGGTTTAGAGTATGCGCACGCGCCTTGTGCGCGGGGTCATCTATGGGAAAGACCTTCCGGCTCTCGGAGGCTTCCCGATGGTGGGTGAGGGCCAGGGATTGGGTAATCGATTCAAGACGGAGGAGGTTCTGATG
Organism: Acidobacteriota bacterium; assembly: GCA_037440125.1. Taxonomy (GTDB): domain Bacteria; phylum Acidobacteriota; class UBA4820; order UBA4820; family DSQY01; genus JAKAJA01. Next base: position 3,377 of record JBBIUU010000037.1, on the reverse strand, counting down.
AAGAGAGCGTTGTTGGTGGTCCTGATCCTGTCGTTGGTCGCCACGGCGGCCTTCGGCGCCGCAACGATGGTTCCCGTTTCCAAGGAGAAGAGCCTCATCAAGGCGCTCCTCTCCACGCACACCCGCGCCGAGCTGTCGGCCGGCACCGTGGTCGGCTCCGAGTTCTGCCTCGCCTGCCACGCGTCCATAACGCCCGAAACGGCTATGTGGCGAGACACCTATCACTCCCATGCCCTCCGCAAGCCGATGGGCATGTACACCCTCCAGCCGGGCGCCGGCGTCCTCATCAACTCCCTCGGCAACGCCCAGGATGACTTCATGAGCGGCCTCGACTTCAACGCCCTGTCGGGCACGCCCTTCGACAGCGTGAAGCCCAACGCCCCCATCCTGTCCTACAACGCGGCCAACGACACCTACTGGATCCAGCTCGGACCCACGGGCCTCAAGATCCAGGTCATCGCGACCTGGGCCGGCCAGAGCGCCACCAACGGCCAGCGCTACATCTGCCGCGTCCCCGTGAGCGACCTCGCCTCCGGCTGGAGCGCGGGCATCTACTTCGCCCCCTTCTCCTTCAGCGGCAACAACGCCGATGCGAACAAGGGCTACAGCGCCAGCCTGAGCAACTGGTACACGGGCAGCACGCCCAAGTACGCCCCCGGCGTGACCTCGGCCCAGCTCGGCGCCGGCGCCCAGGGCAACAACTACATGAACACCTGCATCGGCTGCCACATCACGGGCGTCCGCAAGGCCTTCCAGACGACGCAGGGCGAGTACGTCGTGAACCCCTACCCGGCGTCCCTCGTGCCCGACAACAGCCCGAACTATCCCGACCTGGACGGCGACGGCCTTCCGGACGTGGCCGGCATCGGCTGCGAGTCGTGCCACGGTCCGGGCTCCGCCCACATCCTCGGCGGCGGCGACCCGAGCAAGATCGTCAACCCCGCCGACATCGTCGCGGGCCCCGGGTACGGCCAGGCCAACCAGGCCCGCTCGGCCGTGTGCCTCCAGTGCCACGTGCAGACCGGCTCCTATCCCACCAAGAAGTGGGGCTTCACCTACAACGAGAACACGAACCAGGGCTTCTTTGTCACCAACCCGATGCAGGACCTGACCCAGTACCAGGTCTCCAAGGCCGTGAAGTGGCCCGACGGCATCGCTTACAGCACCGCCCGCATCGACAGCTATTACTCCAGCGGCCACTACCAGGGCGGCCACGGCATCGCCTGCAACGACTGCCACAACTCCCACGCGATCACCGAGAACGGCACGAACCAGGTGCGTGACACCATCACGCGCAGCGGCCTCACCTACACGAACACGAACGTCGAGGACGACAGCTTCTGCATGTCCTGCCACCACGCCCCCTACTTCCTTGGCAGCGCGGGCATCACGGGCGCCATGATCCAGGCCTGGAAGGCTCCGGGCTGGGACGCCCCGATTCCGGATAACATCCGCGACGCCATCGAGTCCCACACGAACCATCCCTACGGCGCGGAGCGCATGCTCGGCATCAGCCGCTGCACCACCTGCCACATGGCCACCAGCCACACCTTCTGGCCCTCGGCTCCCGAAGACACGATCACGTACAAGGACTCCGTTATCTCCAGCACGGTGAAGGGCAACATCAACTCCTGCTCTGCCGCCTGCCACCGCGGCCAGGTCATCCTCTGGAGCGACGTGCCCGCCAACCTGACCTACACCGACAAGCTCTACAACACGACCAGCGAACTCGGCCTCGCCAATCACCTCGTCCAGTACTTCGGACCCGACGGCCTCTGGTGGAACACCAGCACCGCTGCTCCCGCTCAGGGCGACTGGAAGTAATCGACCCATTTCATCGGTTCCGCACGAGGGGGGCTTCGGTCCCCCTCTTTTTTCGTCTGCGTCTTTGCTTGTGCGTGGGTGAGCCGTCCCCACCACCCCCTGCTCACCGCGCATCGTGGCTCGCTGTGCGCTGTGCCCATGGGGCGTCAGGCACGAGCAGGTTCTGGGGCCGCTCACAACCCGGGGATTGTGGTCATTACACCCCATAATGTACTCACAGGTCAATATCTATATTTGGTCCTTTTTCTCGTGGCAACCAGCAATAAATGCATTTATTATTAATGCTTTTTTGATTTCGAAACGCTCACCCCTGTGCGACTTTAGGTCACTATTCAGGGCTACCTGCCCCAATCTCTTTCCATTTCGATGAAAACCTCTTCACCGCAACGAGGATAGGCCTTAAAGTTTGCCCTTCGCGGCCTCGTCTGCGGGGAAGGTTCTTCCCCGGGGCGCGCTGCTGTTGAGGCTTTTTGGGGATCCCGTTCTCGAGGAGGAGGACCGAATGAAGCGAGTGCTGTTTTCCCTGACTGTCATGGCCATGGCCGGTGTGGCCGCGGCCGCGGCGGCCCCTGGCGTCGCCGTGCCCGTCACCAAGGAGAGGAGCCTCCAGAAGCTCCTCATGTCCCGCTACACCCGGGCCGAGTTGGCCGCCGGGACCGTCGTGGGCTCGGAGTTCTGCCTGGCCTGCCACACGAGCATCACCCCCGACACGCCTGAGTGGCGCGACACCAAGCACGCCTCGGCCCTGCGCAAGCCCATGGGCATGTACACCCTCCAGCCGCGGAAGGGCGTCCTCGCCAATCTGCTCGGCGGTACGCAGGACGACTTCATGGCGGGCCTGGACTTCAACGCCCAGACGGGCACGCCTTTCGACAGCCTCAAGCCCAACGCCCCCATCCTGTCCTACCGCGCGTCCGACGACACCTACTGGATCCAGCTCGGCCCCACGGGGCTCAAGGTCCAGGTCGTGGCGACCTGGGCGGGCCAGGAGGCCGGCACGGGCCAGCGCTACATGGTCCGCATCCCGGTGACTGACACCGCCTCCGGTTGGAGCGCCGGTATCTACTTCGCTCCCTTCGCGTGGGGAGGCAGGTCCTACTCGAGCAACGCGAGCAACTGGTACACCGGCAGCACGCCTAAGTACGGGGCGAGCATCGCCAGCACCGCGCTCGTGTCCCTGCAGGGCCAGAACTACCTCAAAACCTGCGTGGGCTGCCACATCACGGGCGTCCGGGCGAACGGCGTGACGGCGCAGGGCGAGTACTTCACGCGCCCGTTCCCCGCCAGCCTCGTGCCCGACAACAGCCCCAACTACCCCGACCTGGACGGCGACGGCCTTCCCGACCTCGCGGGCATCGGCTGCGAGTCCTGCCACGGCCCTGGCTCCGCGCACATCCTCGGCGGCGGCGATCCCGCCAAGATCGTGAATCCCGCCGACATCACGAACAACCAGCAGCGGTCCCTGACCTGCCTCCAGTGCCACGTCCAGATCGACTCTGCGCCCACCAAGAAGTGGGGCTACCCCTACAACGAGACCGCCAACACCGGCTTCT
>JBBIUU010000036.1:0-29408 GCA_037440125.1 Acidobacteriota bacterium | reverse complement strand
GAGCGGGATGATGGCCATGCTGGGGATGGTGACGAAGAAGGTGAAGGCGAAGAAGCCGGGCCAGCCCATCCACGCGGCGAGGTAGCCCGAGAGGATGCCCGCCAGCGTGGAGCTGATGTTCATGATGCTCGTCGCGATGGAGAAGTGCGCCGCCTTGTTCTCCGCCTTGCACGTGCGCTGGATGAAGACCATGAAGACGCTCGTGCCCATCCCCGCGCCGAAGGCCTCCATCACGACGAAGGGGCCCACCGCGTAGGGGTTCGCCGCGCCGAGCTCGGGGTGACCCGCGAGGTGTCCGTAGTAGAGCGCCAGCGCCATGTAGAGCAGGTGCGGCACGTTCTGCGCCAGGACGAGGGGCCAGATGGCGCGCCTGAGCGTGAACTTCCCGATGAGATAGCCGCCGAGGATGCCGCCCGCGATGGACGCGGCGATGCCGAAGGTGCCGTAGATGACGCCGTACTGCGTGCGGTTGATCCCGATGTCCTTGAGGAGCGGGTAGACCATGGCGAGCAGGCAGGACTCCCCCGTCCGGTAGGTCATGAGGAAGGCCAGGGACCAGCCGATCCGCGGCTGGTCGAGGTAGTCCACGAAGGCCTTGGCGTAGAACGAATCGGAGGCCACCAGGCGCCGCTTCAACCCGCGCAGGTTCGCCAGGAGCAGGAGGATGACGGTCACGAGCGCGAGCGTGATGAGGCCCGGGAGGCCTATCTTGTCGAGGATGGGTTTCGCGGGTGCGAGCCACCTCTGCACGGCGGGCTGCCGCCACACCCACCAGCACGCCATGAGCGCGGTCAGGACCGCGATCGCGTCCAGCAGCGCCTTGGGCTCCACGAACTTGCCCAGGAGCCCGCGCGCGGGGCGCTTGCGCGCCTCGCCCTCCGGCAGGATGAAGGTGTGGAGCAGGAGGAGACCGCCCATCACCCCGGCCGCGAGGAGGAACGCCGAGGGCCAGCTCGTGAGCCCCGAGAAGGCCACCACGCCGCCCCCGCCCAGGATGAGCGCGAGGCGGTAGGCCATGGCTTGGTAGCCCACGAACTTGGCGGCCTCCTGGCGGGAGAGCGCCTCCAGGTAGAACCCGTCGATGGCGATGTCGTGGGTCGCCGCGAGGAAGGCCATGACGACGAAGAGGACGCCCACCACCTCGAGCGGCCACGGCGACGCGGCGCCCGCGGCCATGGCCAGGATGCCCGCCACGAGGGCGATCTCCGCCGCGAGGAGCCAGCGGCGCTTCGTGGAGAAGGCATCCACGGCGGGGGCCCACAACGCCTTCAGGACCCACGGCACGCCGTAGAGCGAGGTCATGCCGATGGCCTGGAGGCTCGCGCCGTGGTCCTTGAAGTACACCGTGGAGAGCTGGCGCACGAGGCTGTAGGGGAACCCCTGCGCGAAGTAGGTGCTGAGGGCCCACGGGGGCGGGAGCGCGCGCTTGGGGGTGCCGTCGCCGGCCAGAGGTTGCTCGGTGTCGCTCACCGTCCCTCCCCCTCCACCCTTCCCAGGAGGCGCAGCAGGCCGTCAAGGGTGGTGAGGGGGTGGGGCGGGCAGCCGGGGATGACGAGGTCCACGGGCAGGAGCGCGGAGGCGCCGTCGGAGGCCTCGGGGTGGCCGACGTAGGGGCCGCCCGAGACGGCGCAGGACCCGACGGCGATGACGAGCTTGGGCGCCGGCGTGGCCTCGTAGGTCTTCATGAGGGCCGTGCGCATGGACTGCGTGACGGGCCCCGTGATCAGGAGGCCGTCGGCGTGGCGCGGGGAGGCCACGAACTGGATCCCGAAGCGCCCCATGTCGAAGATCACGGTCCCGAGGACGTTCAGGTCCGCTTCACAGGCGTTACAACCTCCGGCGCTCACCTGTCTCAGCTTGAGGGAACGCCCGAAGAGCTTCCGGCTCTTGGCGTCCAGGGCGCGCGCGAGCTCCACGGTGCGCTCGCGGGTGACCACCAGATCCTCGCGGGACCGCGCCGACATGCGGTGGTCGCCGGTGAAGGCGATGACTCCCTCCGGGCAGGCGCTCTGGCAGTCGGGGCAGAAAAGGCAGCGCCCGAGGTCGAGGGAGAGCCCCTCTCCGGCCCCGGAGATGGCCCCGGTGGGGCAGGCCTCCGCGCAGGCCCTGCAGCCGTCGGGGCATGGAGCCTCGCCCAGAACAGGCAGGCCGCGGAACCGGTCCGGCAGCGCAGGGACCGCCGCCGGGTAGCCCAGCGTCCGGTGCCCCTGCCTGATTCGCGCTATGAGCGACTTGATCATCGGCCTCCGCGCTCCTACAGGTCGTGCCCGCAGTAGGACAGGTTGAAGCTCTTGTTGCAGAGCGGGAAATCGGAGATGGCCTGGCCGCGCAGCGCGACGGCGAGCCCCTGCCAGTTGTGGAAGGAGGGGTCCACGACCTCGTACGCAGCGAAGCGCGACTCGGCGTCCGTGACCGCCACGTGGCAGATCTCGCCGCGCCAGCCCTCCACCATGGCCACGGCGACGCCCTCGGGCGCCGGAGCGCTCACGGCGGTCCGGACCTCTCCTCCAGGGAGGCCCGAGAGCGCGCGCCGGACGAACTCCGCGGAGCGCTCCACCTCGAGCCAGCGAACCCAGGCGCGGGCGAAGACGTCGCCCGAGCCCCAGGTGGACACGGGCACCTGCGAGAAGCGGTAGTAGCCGGCGGGGAACTCGTGACGCGCGTCGCGGTCCACGCCGCAGGCCCTCGCCGCGACGCCCACGAGCCCCAGCTCGAGGCACGTCCCGCGGTCGAGCCCGCCCGCGCCCTCGAACCGGCCCATGACCGAGGGCGTGCTCCAGAGCATTCCGACGGCGCTCGCCACGTCCTTCATGGCGCGGTCCAGCCGGTCGAGGACCTCCGCCGCGCGGGCGGCGTCCACGTCGAAGCCCGCTCCGCCGGGCCTCACGAGGCCGCGACCGAAACGGCTGCCGCAGAGGACGGCGGTGGCGTTGAGGAGGTCGCCCCGCAGCCGTCCGCAGAAGGAGGCGGTGGGGAGGTAGCCCACGTCCCCCGCGAGCGCGCCGAGGTCGCCCACGTGGTTCGCCATCCGCTCGAGCTCGAGCGCGAGCGCCCGGATGGCCTCCGCCCGGGGCGACGGACGGCAGCCGCCCAGCGCTTCCATCACCTGCGCATAGGCCGTGGCGTGGCCGACCGTCGTGTCGCCGGAGAGGGTCTCCATGTAGGGGAGCGTGCGGCGGTCGGGGCCGCCCAGGAGGGCACGCTCCACACCCCGGTGCTGGTAGCCCAGCGCGATCTCGAGGTGGAGGACCTCCTCGCCGCGGCACTGGAACCGGAAGTGCCCGGGCTCGATGACGCCGGCGTGGACGGGTCCCACCGCCACCTCGTGCACCTCTTCGCCCTCCACGCGGTAGGGCTCGAAACGGCCCGCCTCGGAGGACGGAGGGAAGCGCACGGGCTTGAGCCAGGGGTGCCCTTCCGGGACGATGTCCCACCGCTCGTGCAGCCGCCGCTCGAAGAGGTGCGCCTGCGGACACTCGGGGGTGAGGGACTCGTAGATCCCGCCGACGGTCGTCCTGAAGAGGTGGAAGGCACCGGCCTCGCCGCCCGCGGTCACGGCGAGGAGCTCGTGCCAGCCCGCGCGGGACGAGATGGCGCCGAGGGACGCCAGGCGCTCTCCGGCGCGGACGCCCCCGAGGATGCGTTCCCGGAAAGCGAAGGGCGCCAGTTCGGGTACGCGAGCCAACGGGGCGCTCTCGCCGTTGAAGAGTCGGAGGGTCTCGTGCGCGCTCACGGGCCACCCACCGCGCGCGCCGCCGCCTCCAGCACCTCTCGCAGCGGGCCGGGGAGCACGAGGCCGAGCAGGAGCGAAAGGAGGAGCAGGGCCGCCGGTGCGGCCACGCTCAGGAGGGGCTCGGGGACCCGGTGCCTCGCGAGGGCCCCCTCGGGCTGGCCCTGGGCCATGGAGAGCATGATGCGTCCCATCGCGAGGAACACGGCCGCGAGCAAGACGAGGTAGAGCGCCGCGATCCAGAAGCGCCCGCCGTCGAGGGCGCCGCGGAGGATCGTGAACTCGCTCATGAAGGTGCCGAAGGGCGGCCATCCGGTGATGGCGAGCATGCCCGCCACCCACAGGACTCCCGTGACCGGAAGGACCCTCGCCAGCCCCCGCACCGCCGTGGACTTGGTCCTGAACGCCCTCAGGACGTTGCCCGAGAGGAGGAAGAGGCCGCCCTTGGCGAGCGTGTGGTTGACCGCGTGGAGCATGGCGCCGAAGACCGCACCGCCGCCGAGACCCACGCCGAGGGCCAGGATGCCCATGTGCTCCACCGAGGAGTACGCCAGCATCCGCTTGTAGTCTGACTGGCCCAGGACGAAGACCGCGGCGAAGGCCATGGACAGCAGGCCGAGCAGCACCAGGAGACCGCGCCCGAACTCCGCCTGCCCCGTGGCCGCGAGGACCTGCTGGGACCGGAGGATGCCGAGGAAGGCGCAATTGAGCAGGGCGCCCGAGAGGAGCGCCGAGGCCGCCGAGGGCGCCTCCGCGTGGGCGTCCGGCAGCCAGGTGTGCATGGGCGCGAGGCCCATCTTCGTGCCGTAGCCCACGAGGAAGAGCACGAAGGCCGCGCGCATCCAGCGCGCGTGGAGCTGGGGACCCGCGGCGATGAGGTCGGCCAGGAGGAGCGAGGGCCCCTCCCCCGACGCCCCCGACGCGGCCACGCCCACGAAGAAGGTCCCGAGGAGCGCGAGGGCGATGCCCACCGAGCAGATGAGGAGGTATTTCCACGTGGCCTCGAGGGAGCGGTGGTGCCGGTGGAAGGCGATGAGCGGCGCGCTGGCCAGCGTCGTGGCCTCCACGGCGACCCAGAGGAGGCTCAAGTGCTGGCTCTCAGTCACGAGGGTCATGGTGGCGAGGAAGAGCAGGAGGCACCCCGTGAAGACCGCCTCGGGCTGGTTGGTGAAGACGTCCCCCTCCTCGAAGTCCTGTACGGGCTCGTGGTGCTCTCGGCGGAGGTATTCCACCGTGTAGGACGCCGTGGCCAGGAAGAGCAGGCTCGCGAGGCTCAGCACGAGGAGGCCCGGTGCGTCGAGCGCCAGGCGCCCGCCCCAGACGGGAGCGGGCCGGCCCACCCACGCCGCCGCCACGAGGGCGGCGTGCGATGCGGCTGCGAGCACGAGCAGCCCGCGCCTCACGCCGTCCGCCCGGATGGCGAAGGAGGCGAGGCCCGCGATGGCCGGCAGGAGGAGGAGGGCGAGGAGGAGCATCAGTCCCTCAGCTCTGACAGCTGGGCCGCGTCGATGTGGTCGAACTCGCGGCTGATGTTGTACACCATGATCCCCATGATGAAGACCGCCACGAACACGTCGAGGAGGACGCCGAGCTCCACGAGGAGCGGGGCCTTCGACGCGAGGGGGACGCCGAACGCGTAGACGCCGTTCTCGAGCACGAGGTAGCCGAGGACCTGCGCGAGCGCCGTCTTCCGGCTCACGATGAGGAAGAGCCCCGTGAGCATGGTGAAGAAGGCCACCGGCACGAGCAGGGGCGAAACGAGCGGGAACGGGAGCGCGAGCCTCGTGCCGAGCCACACGGAAACCGCCAGGGCGCCCATGCCCACGAGGACCGAGGGCGTGAAGCCCACGAAGGGCTGCACCTCGCGCCGCACGCCGGCGCCGCCGAGCGCCTTCCTGAGCAGGAGCGGGAAGACCACGCCCTTGAGGACCGCGCTCCCCGCGGCCATGGCCACCGCCGGCACCGTGAGGCCTTCGGGGGCCGTGAGCGTCAGGAGCCCGAGGAGCACGCCCTGCACCGCCACGAACCGGATATACGCCAACAGCCGGCTGGAGCCCAGCAGCATGAAGTTCACGAGGATCAGGGCGACGAGGAACGGGTCGATCGAAATTCCCATGTCAACCTACCATCAGGATGAAGGAGAGGCAGGCCAACACGCCCGCGCCCACGAGGAGCTCCGGCACGCGCACGAGCCTCAGGCGCGCCATGGAGGACTCCACCGCGCCGACGGCGACCGCGAGGATGCCCTGCGCGACGACGAAGAGCAGGAGGTCCGCCCAGAGGCCCCAGGGTGTCGGAGGCAGCGCCACGCCGGCCACGAGGGCGCCCAGGATCCAGAGTTTGAGCGCCCGTCCGTACTCGATCATGGCCAGATCCGGCCCCGAGTGGTCCAGGACCATGACCTCGTGGATCATGGTGAGCTCCAGGTGCGTCGTCGGGTCGTCCACGGGGATGCGCGAGTTCTCCGCCAGGAGGACCACAGCGAGCGCCGCGGCCACGAGGACGAGCTCGGCGCCGACCTGCACCCATGCCGGACCCAGGGAGGGGTAGATGGAGCTCAGGGAGAGGGAGCCCGTGGCGCGCGCAAGCACCGCCATGCACACGAGGAGCGCGGGCTCTCCGAGGGCCGAGAACTGCGCCTCCCGGCTGCCGCCCATCCCCTCGAAGCTCGACCCCGTGTCCAGCGCCGCGGCCACCGTGAAGAAGCGCGCGGCCGCCAGGAGGTAGGCCAGCAGGAGGAAGTCCCCCGAGAAGGACAGGAGCGCCGGCACCTTGCCCGACGGCACCAGCAGGGCCCCCGCCAGGAGCGCTGCGAGCGAAACCACGGGGCCGGCGCCGAAGAGCCAGGTGGTGGTCCGGCTGAAGACGGCGCCCTTCCGCAGCAGCTTCGAGATGTCCCGGTACGGCTGCGTCACCGGCGCGCCCTTGCGGCCCGCGAAGAACGCCTTCGTCCTCACGACGAGCCCCAGGAGCAGCGGCGCGAGCGCCAGCTCGAGCACGAGCGCGGCGACGGCGGGCGCGGCGCTCACCGGAGCCTCCACAGCAGGAGCGCGAGCAGGGCCACGGCGATGTAGAGGATGTAGATCTGCACCCTCCCCTGCTGGAGGAACCGCAGGCGCTGGACTACACCGGACGTGGTTCGGAAGAACGGCCTGTAAATCCCCTGCCAGAGCCGGTCGGGCGTCTCGGTGCGCAGGGCGCCGGGGACCGGGAAGAGGCCCTTCACGGCCTGCCCTTCCCGGCGGACGCCGGTGAACGGCGCGAAGAGGTCCACGAGGGGCTGGACGAAGGAGGAGGGCGTGTACTGCATCCGCGCCGTGGGCGCCACGTAGCCGCAGTCCCACGTCGGGCCGTGGCCGACGGGCCTGGATCTCAGGAGCGCCCGCCTGAGGAGCGCGAGCAGGAGGACGCCGACGGCGAACAGCGCGCCTCCGAGAGTCATCCTCGAGAGCACCACGACGGCGCGCTCCATGGACATCTCCACAGCTCCAGGGTCTAGGCCCGCGAGCTGGCCCACCGCCGTGGAGATCCACCCGGCGATCCACGGCGCGCCCAGTCCGACTGCGGCGCAGGCAACGGCCAGGATGCCGAGAGGCCAGAGCATGAGGGCCGGCGATTCGTGGGCCCCCGAGGCCGCACCGGTCCGCGGCTCGCCGAGGAAGGCTCCGCCGAAGGCCTTGAGGAAGGCGGCGGCGGCGAACCCGCCGGCGAGCGCCAGGCCCACGATGGCCAGGAGCGATGGCACCGCAAGGGCCGCCCGCTCGGTGGTCGAGGCCGAGAAGGCGCCGAGGTAGAGGAGGAACTCCCCCGCGAAGCCGTTGAGGGGCGGGAGCGCCACGGCGGCCGCCGAACCGAGGAGGAAGGCGCTCCCCGTCCAGCGCATCCGCTTGAGAAGGCCCCCGAGGCGGTCGAGCACCCGCGTCCCCGCCCCGTGCGCCACCGAGCCCGCGCCCATGAAGAGCAGGCTCTTGAACAGCGAGTGGTTCAGGACGTGCAGGAGCGCCGCCGCGAAGCCGAGCGCGGCCAGGCCGGGGTGCCCCGCCGCGCCACCGAGGCACCCGAGACCCGCGGCGAGCGCGACGATGCCCACGTTCTCCACGCTGCTGTAGGCGAGCAGGCGCTTCATGTCGCTCTGCGCCATCGCGTACAGCGCGCCGAGGAGCGCTGAGGCCAGGCCCAGGGCCACGAGCAGCCAACCCCACCACGAGGATCCCGGGCCGAGGATGACGAGGGTCCGGAAGAGCCCGTAGAGCCCCACCTTGAGCATCACCCCCGACATCACCGCGGACACGTGGCTGGGCGCCGCGGGGTGGGCCTCCGGCAGCCAGACGTGGAATGGCGCGAGGCCGGCCTTCGTCCCGAAGCCCACGAGCGCCAGCACGAAGAGCGTCGAGGCGAAGCCCGGCCCGGCTTGAGCGAGAGCGCCGAGGCGGTCGAAATCGAGGGTCCCGCAGGAACGGGCGACGAGCCCGAAAAAGACGAGGAGGAACGCCGTCCCGAGGTGCGTCGCGCCGAGGTACGTCCAGCCGGCGTCGCGGACGCCCTCGTCGTCGTCCTCGAAGGTCACGAGGAAGTACGAGGCGAGGGACATGATCTCCCAGCACACGAGGAAGAGGACGCCGTTGCGGGCGACGACCACGCCCGCCATGCTCGCGCAGAGGATCCCGTAGAAGAACCACGACGCGCCCACGGGCCGCCGGCCCTCGGCGCCCTTCAGGTACCCGACGCCGTAGAGCGCCGCCAGGGGGGTCACGAGGAACACCGGGAGCAGGAAGAGCGCGGAGAGCGCGTCGAGCCCCACGCTGAGCGAGCCGTACGGCACGGACCACGGCAGGCTCACGAGCTCGGAGCCGCCCCCGGCGAGGGCGCCCAGCGCCGCCGGCAGGCCCGAGGCGCTCCCGGCGAGGAGCGCCCCCGCGCAAACCTTTCCCGCCAGCGTAGGACGCTTCGAGAACGCGAGCGCGAGGGTGCCCCCGAGAACCTGTAGGGCGATGGCGGCCAGGATCAAGATCAATCAGGCCCCCGAGTGTTTGGCGCCGGCTAGCGCCCCGTCCACCCGGGCCGCGCTCGCGAGGAGCTCGTCCACGGGCGCCTTCAGTCGGACCGCCTCTGCGAAGGAGGGGTCCCTGAGCGCGAAGGCGAGCCTGGAAAGCATCTGCAGGTGAGTTTTTGGCGTGGGGCAGACCATGGCGAAGAGCGCCGACACGGGTTTCCCGTCCAGAGCGCCGAACTCGAGAGGTCTGGCCGTGAAGCACAGGGTGACGAAGGGCCGCTCGACCCGCAAGACGATGGGGTCCCGCGCGTGCGGCACGGCAACGCCGTCCCCGAGACCGGTGGACTCGAGGGCCTCCCGGGCCAGCATGACCGCGAGGAGGAACTCGCGATCGGCCTCCGCGGGGAGCGGCATGCGCTTCACCATCTCGCGGAAGATCTTGGCCTTGTCGTCGCCCTCGAGCCCGTGGAAGACGCCCCCCGCCCGCAGGGCCTCTGAGAGAGAGGAGGCGGCGGTCCCCTGCTCCTCGAAGGCATCGGGGGCCACCTTCACGCGTCGGGTGTTGGCCCACTGCAGGAGCTCGGCGCGGTTGAAGTGGTAGCGGTCGTCCAGCCGGTGCGCCGGCAGGCCGGCCTCCTCGATCCACCGCCGAATCGCTTTCTCGGGAACGCCGAAGAACCGCGTTGCGTCCCGCATGGTCATTCTCATGGGCGCTCTCTATCGGACTGCCACCCGGCCGGGGAGCCGGACGAGGCCTGATGATGCGCCTCCGAGGGCTCCCTGTCAAGGCCGGGAGCCATCAATCCTTTGTGGGACAAGGGTTTCAGCGAGGTGTGAGCGGAGGGAGGAAGGGACGGGCGCTCAGCGGAGCCGGTCGTCCTCCTCGAGGGCGGCGACCGCATCGAGCCACTCCTCCTCGGCCGCGGCGAGCTGGGCCTTGAGCGCCTCGAACCGGTCGTGGAGCTTGCGCCAGTCGGCGGCGAAGACGGCGTCCGGGTCGGCGAAGCGCTTCTCCATGGCGTCCTTGTCGGCGGTGAGCCGGGCCACGAGCTCGTCGGCGTCGGCCTTCCGCTTCTCGGCTCGGAATCGCTCGTTCTTGCTCAGGGATCCGCGCCCCTGCTCGGGAGCCTTCGCCGGAACCTTCGCCGATGGAGCGGGCCGAATCCCGGATTCGGGCTTCCTCGTCTTGCGGACCTCGAGGAGGCGGGGGTCGTAGTGGGCCGCAGAGCGCACCGTGCCCTCAACCACCGCCCACGTCTGGTCCACGATGGAGCGGAGGAATTCCTCGTCGTGGCTCACGAGCACGAGCGTCCCCTTGAAGCCCTGCAACGCCTCACGGAGGACCTCCACGGCCGCCGCGTCGAGGTGGTTCGTGGGCTCGTCCAGGACGAGCACGTTGGCGTGCGCGAGAAGGACCGCGAGGAGGTGGAGGCGCGCCCTCTCGCCGCCCGAGAGGCTCGCCACGCCCTGCTCGGCGCGGGCGCCGCCGAAGCCGAAGGCGCCGAGGTGGCTCATGATCTGTTCGCGGTTCGGCGTCTTGAGCAGGTTGCCCACCGTGTTGAACAGGTTGTCGCCTTGGGGCAGGCGCCGCTGGTGCTGGTCGTAGTGGGCGAGGACCACGTTGGTCCCCCACCGGATCTCCCCGGCCGCGGGGTGCGCCTCGCCCACCAGGGCCCGCAGGAGCGTGGTCTTCCCCGAGCCGTTGGCGCCGATGAGGGCGACCTTCTGCCCGCGCTTCAGGTCGAGCTTGGGCGCCGAGAGCTCGTTGGGGCCCATGGCGAGCCTCAGGCCGCGGACCGCGACCACGTCCTCCCCCGTGATGCCCTCGAAGGTCAGCCGCAGCCTGAATCCCTCGGGGCCTCGCAGGGGCGCCTCCACGCGCTCGAGGCGGCTCAGCACCTTCTCTCGCCCCCTCGCCTGCTTGCTCCGCTGGCCCGCCTTGTAGCGGCGGATGAACTCCTCCGTCCGGGCGATGAAGGCCTGCTGCTGCTCGTAGGCCCGCTCGCGCGTCTTCTGCATCTCCTCGAACTGGACCTGGAAGGATGCGAAGTCTCCGCGGAAAGTGTAGAGCTTGCCGTCGAGGAGGTAGGCCACGTGGTCCACCGCGCCCTCGAGGATCTCGGGGTCGTGCGTCACCACGACGAAGGCTCGGGGCGACTCCTTGAGGAACTGCCCGAGCCAGCCGCGCTGGGTGTCGTCGAGGTGGTTGCCCGGCTCGTCGAGGAGGAGGAGGTCGGCGGGGTCCAGGAGCGCGCGCCCCAGCTTGAGGCGCATCTGCTCGCCGCCCGAGAAGGACCGGCACGGGCGCTCGCCGTCCTCAAGCGCGAAGCCGAGGCCGAGGAGGCAGCGCTCGAGCTCCACCTCGTAGGTGTAGCCGCCGTGGTGGTGGAGCCAGTCCTGGATCTCCGCCGCCCGGTTGAGCGTCCCCTGCGTGTCGTCGCCCTCGGCCATGTCCTTGTGGAGGCGCTCGAGCTCGGCCTCCTTCTTGAGGACCTCGTCGAAAGCCTTCAGGAGGTAGTTGCGCGCCGTCGTCGAGACCCCCGCGAGGTCCTCCTGGGGCACCGTCGCGACGCGCAGGCCGCGGGCGCGGTGCATCTCGCCCGAGTCGTACTCCTCCTTGCCGGCCAGGAGCTTGAGGAGGGTCGTCTTGCCCGAGCCGTTGGGTCCCACGAGGGCCCAGCGCTCCCCGGCGTGGATCTGCCAGTCCACCCCGCGCAGGACCTCCCGCTCGCCGTAACGTTTCGCGACCCCCACCATGGATGCGCGCATCAAAGGCTCTCCAGCCGCGGGATTGTAGCATGGATGACGAGATGTGGGATTTGGGATTGGGGATTTCGGAAAGGAGGACGGTCATTTGGCGAATGATCCCGTGCGCCTTCAGTTCGAAAGGGCGCTCTGCCGTCTGTGCGCTCTGCCCTTTTTCCCATATCCGATATCCCACATCCCATCTCTCTCTTCCTTGCCGCCCCCATGGACCCGTGCCATCCTGTCCCCAAACGGAGGCGTCATGAAGTTTCTGCACACCATGCTCCGCGTGAGGGACCTGGAGAAGAGCCTGGGGTTCTACTGCGGGTTCGTGGGGCTGAAGGAGGTCCGCCGCACGCCCATCGGCGACGAGGCGCTCCTCGTCTTTCTCACGGACGATGACGGGCGGTACCACCTCGAGCTCACGCTGAACCACGGCGTGACCGAGTACGCACTCGGCGACCAGTACGGCCACCTGGCCTTCGCCGTCCCCGACCTCGACGCGGTGGAGGCCGAAGTGAAGCGGCGCGGGTGGGAGTACTGGCCGTCGCGGCCCGAGCTCAAGAGCCGGTACCTCTTCGTGTGCGACCCCGACGGGTACGACGTGGAAATTATCGAAAGGAAGGCATGAGGCTCGAGGCTGAAGGCGCGAGTTAGAGATGGTGACTGCTCAGGCCTCACGCCTCGCGTACCGACCGGAGGGCTCCATGGCACGTGCAAAAGAGTTCCGCGAGTTCCGAGAGAAGATGAACGAGCGCATCCTGAGCGAAGGCCACAAGGGCATCCAGCGGTTCTGGGCCCTGGATACGCAGGCCTACACCGACGGCGCGCTCCCGGCCAAGACGAAGGAGCTCATGGGCCTGACGGCCTCCATGGTCCTGCGCTGCGACGACTGCATCGCCTACCACGTCATCCGGTGCAGGGAGGAGGGGTGCACGCGGGCCGAGCTCTTCGAGGCCTTCAACGTGTCCCTCGTGGTGGGCGGGTCCATCGTCATCCCCCACCTGCGCCGCGCCGTCGCTCTGATGGACGAGCTCGAGGAGGGCGTCGATGCCTGAGCTGAAGGATCTGTTCGAGAAGAACCGCGCGTGGGCCGAGAGGACGCGGGCGGAGAACCCCGAATTCTTCACGCGCCTCTCCGACGGGCAGTCGCCCCGGCTGTTCTGGATCGGGTGCAGCGACAGCCGGGTCACGCCGGACCGCGCCCTCGACCTCCCCCCGGGCTCGGTCTTCGTCCACCGGAACGTGGCGAACCTCATGGGGTTGCAGGACCCGAACGGCCTCGCCGCCCTCAGCTTCGCCGTGGAGGTGCTCAAGGTCGAGCACGTGGTCGTCTGCGGGCACACGGGCTGCGGCGGCGTCACCGCCTCCCTCAAGGGGACAGTCCACGGCCCTGCCGGCGTCTGGCTCCAGCCCATCCAGAGGCTCGCGCGAAGGAACGCGGCGCTCCTGGCCGCCCTGCCCGAGGAGGAACGGGTGGATCGCCTGGCGGAGCTCAACGTCCAGCGCCAAGTCGAGAACCTTTCCCACACCCAGGTCGTCCGCGACGCGTGGACGCGGGGGCAGTTCCTCGCGCTGCACGGGTGGATCTTCGTGGTGCGCGAGGGTCTGCTGCGGGACCTCTGCATGACCCTCACGGCCCCGCCCGAGGGCTGAGATGGCGCTGGGGGAGAGGGTCCGCGACGTCCTGGAGAAATTCCGTGACGCGGCGGAGGAGTGGTGCGAGGGGCGCTACTGGGCGTGGCGCGCTCCCCTCCTCCTCTACCTCGCCTACGCCGGCGTCCGGCATCTGGGAGACCCCGAGTACGCGAGCCTCTTCGGCGGCATCAACCTGGGCATCCACGAGCTCGGCCACGTCCTCTTCTCCCTGGCGGGCCACTGGGTCTCGGTCCTCGGCGGCACGCTCCTCCAGTGCCTCGCGCCCGTGGCCGCCGGACTCCTCTTCCTCCGCCAACCCGACTTCTTCGCCGTGCCCGTCTGCGGCTGGTGGCTGGGGGACAACCTCTACGGCGTAGCGACCTACATGGCGGACGCCCGGGCCCTGGAACTCCCCCTCGTGACCATCGGCCCCGAGGGAGGCGACGTGGAGCACGACTGGAACTACCTCCTCGATTCGGTGGGTCTGCTCCAGCACGACACGCAGCTCGCCGCGCTGGTGCGCGTGGCGGCCTTCCTCCTCACCTGGTCCTCCCTCGCGGCGGGAGCCTGGATGTGCTGGCGGATGGCGCGGGGGCACCGATGAAGGCGGCGCACTTCATCCTCTACGTGGCCGACCCGTCGCGGAGCGCGGCCTTCTATCGCAGGGTGCTCGGCGCCGAGCCCCGCCTCGACGTGCCGGGCATGACCGAGTTCGACCTCGGGGGAGGCGCGGTGCTCGGCCTCATGCCCGAAGCCGGCATCCGGCGACTGTTGGACGGCGCGATCCCCGACCCCGCCTCCGCGCGCGGCATCCCGAGAGCCGAGCTCTACCTCGTGGGGCCCGACGCGCAGGCACGCTTTGAGCGGGCCGTAGCCGCCGGCGCGAGAGTGCTGAGCCCCCCGCTGCCCAGGGACTGGGGCCACATCGCCGGATACTGCCTCGACCCCGACGGCCACGTCCTGGCCCTCGGCGAGTTGCCGTGACACCCGGCCCCTTGCCGAGAACCCACCCGACCGAGGTAATCTAGGCGGGGAACCCATGCTCGTCAACGACCGGATCCGCGAGGAGGCCAAGTCCCTCACCCTCGTCCACGTGGGCCTGGCCCTGCTGTCCCTCTACGGCCTGGCGGCCCTCGCGGCCTACTACCTCCTCGACCTCCCCGAGCCCACCCGCGACCTTCTCGATCGCTACGACGACGTCATCTGCGTCCTCTTCATCACCGACTTTTTCGTCCGACTCTACCTCGCCAAGAGCAAGCTCGCCTTCCTGAAGTGGGGCTGGATCGACCTCCTCGCGAGCATCCCCCAGTACAACTACGTCCGCGCGGGCCGCATCCTCTACATCCTCTGGGTGGCCCGCCGCCTCGCCGCCTTCCCCTCGCCCCGCGCCCTCTTCGACCACCTCTACAGGCACCGCGCTCGCTCGGTCTTCGCCACGGCCTTCCTCCTCGCCGTGCTCCTCGCGGGGCTCTGCGCCATCCTGATCCTCGAATTCGAAGCGAACCACCCGCAGGCCAACATCCACTCGCCGGGCGACGCGGTCTGGTGGGCGTGGGTGACGATCTGCACGGTGGGCTACGGCGACAAGTTCCCCATCTCCACCGAGGGGCGCATCGTGGCGGGGATCCTCATGGCCGCGGGCATCACGGTCTTCGGCACCCTCGCGGGGCTCCTCTCCAGCTACTTCCTCCGCCACATTCTCAGGAGCGAGGACCCCGAGGTCCTCCGACTCCAGAAGGAGGTCGCGCTGCTGCGGAAGCGCATCGTGGACCTCGGCGGCACGCCGCCCGATCCGGACGAGTTCTGACCGCTTGTCTCCCCCTCGGAACTAGGCGAGAATTCCCCTCTGCGGCATCCATCATGACGCGGAGGGAGAGACCATGAGCGTGCTGCGGACCAAGCCCCTGACGAGGCTGCTCGCCGACACCCGGGAGGAGGGGCACCGCCTCCGGAAGGCCCTCACGGCCTGGGACCTCACGGCCATCGGCATCGGGTGCATCATCGGGGTCGGCATCTTCGTCCTCCCCGGGGTCGAAGCGGCGACGCACGCGGGCCCGGGCATCATCCTCTCCTTCGCCATCGCGGCTCTCGCGTGCGCATGCTCCGCCCTGTGCTACGCCGAACTCGCGGCCATGATCCCCGTGTCGGGGAGCGCCTACACCTACGGCTACGCCACCATCGGCGAGATCTTCGCCTGGATGATCGGGTGGGACCTCGTCCTGGAGTACATGGTGGGCGCGAGCCTCGTGGCCATCGGCTGGTCCGCCTACTTGCAGAACCTCCTCAAGGGCGCGGGCCTCGAGCTCCCCCACGCCCTGTGCGCCTCGCCCTACGGGCCGAACCCGGGCCTCTTCGATCTCCCCGCCGCGGCCATCGTGCTCCTGCTCACGGCGCTCCTCGTGCGGGGCGTGAAGGAGAGCAGCCGCGTCAACCTCACGGTGGTCATCATCAAGGTCGCCGTGATCCTCGTGTTCGTCCTCCTGGCCGTGTGGCACGTGAAGCCCGACAACTGGTCGCCCTTCGCGCCCTTCGGCTGGGGCGGCATCATGACATCGGCGGCCATCGTCTTCATCGCGTACATCGGGTTCGACGCCGTCTCCACCACCGCCGAGGAGGCGGTGAACCCGCAGCGGGACCTCCCCATCGGCATCATGGCGTCCCTGCTGGTGGCGACCGTGCTCTACATGGCCGTGGCGGCCATCATGACGGGGATCGTCCCGTACGCCCAGCTCAACGTGGCCGACCCTATCGCCCTCGTCCTCAACGTCCTCAACATGCCGAAGGCGAGCGCCCTCATCAGCCTGGGGGCCATCGCGGGCATCACGAGCGTCCTCCTCGTGCTCCTCTTGGGCCAGCCGCGCATCCTCTTCGCCATGTCCCGCGACGGGCTCCTCCCGCCCTTCCTCAGCCGCGTGCACGGGCGCTACCAGACTCCGCACCTCTCCACGTGGTCGACGGGCATCATCGTGGCGGTGAGCGCGGCGCTCACGCCCATCAACGTGGTGGCGGAGCTCTGCTCCATCGGCACGCTCTTCGCGTTCTGCGTGGTGGGCGCGGGGGTCATCGTGCTCCGCTACACGCGGAAGGACATCCACCGGCCCTTCCGCGTGCCCTTCTCGCCCGTCCTGCCCCTCGTCGGCATCGTCCTCTGCGCCTCCCTCATGGCGAACCTCCCATGGCACACGTGGCTCCGCTTCTTCGTATGGCTCGCCGTGGGCCTGCTGATCTACGGGTTCTACGGCTACAGGAGGAGCGTGCTCGGCACGACCGGGGTGAGCGAGTGATCGGGTGATCAGGTCATCGGGTGATCGAGGAAGAGGGGCTCGCGTGATGCAAGGGCGTGTTCACGCTATTGCATGTGCTCTGGGATGAAGTTCCTTGTTGAACGAGCAGGCCGTCCAGGCGCCGAGGGCGCCCTCGCCGGGCGAGCGCGACGACGGTCTCGAAAGGACCTCTCGTCTCCAGGTCGTCTCCAAGTCATCTCTTGGATGGCCGCCTTGCCTCGGGCCCCCCACCGCAGTCCTTTCTCCCCGTCGCCCGGGCCGCTCGGCTTCCTCGCACTAGGCCCAACGGCGTCGGGACGCCGCTTTCTCCGCTGCGCTCCGAAAGCGAGTCCAGCGTCAACCGTTGTGTGAACAGGCCCTAGCCTCCCAACAAAAGAGAGCCGGGATCGCTCCCGGCTCTTTCGTTTTCGCGCTCCCGCGTTTCTCGTCTATCGTCTGTCGTCTATCGTCTAACGTTTCCCGTCTCTCTCCTCACGCCTCACGGCTTCGCCGCGTTCTGCTCCTGCAGCCATTTCGCGAGGGCCTCGATCTGCTGGTTGTTGAGGCGGCCGTCGAAGCCCGGCATGGTGAGCCCGCGCCCCTGGTGGAGGATCTTCACGAGGAGGTCGTGGTCCTTCGCGTAGGGCCACCCGGGCGTCTTGAGGGCCGGGCCGATGCGGCCGCCCTCGAGGTTCTGTCCGTGGCACGCGGCGCAGTTCTGGAGGTAGATGGCGTGCGGGTCGGTGGCCGCGGCGCCCACGGGCAGGCGCCCGTTCTGGGAGTAGTCGATGGCCGCCGCGCGGTTGGCGTCGTCGGTAGCCGCGTACTGGCCCCAACCGCCGACCGTGGGCGTGGTGCGCCAGAAGGTGAACGTCAGGACCGCGGGGACCAAAACCGCCACGGCGATGGCGATCCAGCGGTGCTTTGGTGCGCTCGTCGTCTCGATCTGCTCGGGCATGGAGCCGCTCCTCTGAGGCGGGGATTATACCCCATCTCCGGAATCCGGCTAGAGCCCATCTCAGAAATAGTACAGGGCCGCGCGCGCGGCGCCGGGCGAGCAGGGCAAGGCGACCGACCGCAGGCAGGGTGGTGCCCTGTCAAGGGAGGCCAACACCGCCATGCGAAGCCCGCCGCCCGCGCCCGAAGGGACGGGGCCGGCCGGGCGCCTGGCTGTGTCAGCTCGCTCATCCGATGACACCGCATCGGCCGTCGCTCGCTTCCTCGCCATCCATCCCGGCCAGCCTCCGTCGCGACCTTGCCCTATTTTGAGATGGGCTCTAGTACTGCCAGCCGTCGACCGTGACCGTCCCCCCGTCCGGGTTCACGAAGGTGAATCTCGTGGGAACGCCCTTGGGGATTCTGGCCTTCAGCGTCTTGCCGCCTCCGACGATGATCTTGCCCTCATTCTTCCAGGTCACGCTGAGCCACGGCTCCGGGTCGTCCTCGATGAACACCTTGATCCCATCCTGCAGGTTGCTCCCGCTGACTTTGAGCTGGAAGGGCACCGCCTTCCTCACGCTGCTCACGACGGGGGGACTCACGACGGCGAGCGCGTACGTCTGGCTCCCCGCGCACCCGCCGGGGCCCACGGGCCTCGCGACGACGGTGAAGACCGAGGTCCCCGCCGAGGAGGGCGTCCCCGAGATCTCGCCCATCGAGCCTTCGAGAGTCAGGCCCGCCGGGAGAGCTCCCTCCAGGATCTCGAACTCGTAGGGCTCCTCCCCACCTTCGGCGGCGAGCCTTTGGCTGTAGGAGACCGACACCGTGCTGACGGGGAGCGAGACGGGGGAGATCGTGATCGTGGAGATGCAGCAGGGCGCGGGATCGAACAACTCGCAGCCCGACAGGCCGAGCGAACCCTTCCATCCTCCCGTCACGAGGACCTTCCCGCTCGGGAGGCGCGTCGCGGTGTGGAACTCCCTCTGGGTCGCCATGGAGCCCGAGGCGCTCCACGTGCCGGCCGTCGGGTCGTAGACCTCCGAGCTCGCCAGGAAGCCGCTGCCTCCCGATCCTCCCGCCACGAGGACCTTGCCGCTCAGCAGGAGCGTCTCCGAGTGGTAGAACCGGGGTGCGCTCATGGTGCCCGTGGGTGCCCAGGTCCCGGCGACGGGGTCGTAGAGCTCGGCGCTCGCCACGAGCCCGCTCGTCCCGAGCCCGCCTGCCACGAGGACCTTGCCGCCGGCGAGGAGCGTCGCCGTGTGGCCCGCGCGGGCCGAGATCATGGAGCTCGTCGCGCTCCAGGTGCCGGCCGTCGGGTCGTAGAGCTCCGCGCTCGAGAAGGGGGCGATGTTGCCCGTGCCGCCCGCCACGAGGACCTTTCCGTTGGGGAGGAGGGTGGCCGTGTGGTTGAAGCGCGCGATGGACATAGACCCGGTGGTCGTCCACGTCCCCGTCCCCGGGTCGTACAGCTGGGCGCTCGCGAGGGCGGCGCTGCCGGTAGTCCCACCCGCCACCAGGACCTTTCCACTCGGGAGGAGCGTGAGCGTGTGGGTGTACCGCGCCGTGGCCATGGCCCCGGTGGCGCTCCAAGTGCCCGGAGCCGGCGCATAGAGCTCCGCGGTCGCCAGGGCACCGCCCGTGGCGTCGGTGCCTCCCGCCACCAGGACCTTCCCGTTGTTGAGGAGCACCGCCTTGTGCCCGCCTCGTGCGGTGGCCATGGACCCCGTCGAGTTCCAGCCGGCCGGCGCCGCGGTGTACAGCTCGCAACTCGCGAGGGCGCTGGCGGGGTTGCTCGAGCCGTTCCCGCCCGCGACGAGGACTTTTCCGCTCGGCAGAAGGGTGGCCGTGTGGCCCTGCCTTGGCGCACTGAGCGACGCGGTGGGCGTCCAGACGGGCGGCAGGGTGCAGGTGATGATCGTGATGGTGTAGAGCTTCGCCGCGGTGCAGCCGTTCGCGTCGGTGGCTGTGACGGTGAACGTGAAGGCACCTGAAGTCGTCGGGATGCCAGCGAGCGCCCCCGTGGCGGCGCTGAAGGTGAGGCCCGGTGGGAGGCTCCCGCCGGTGATCGACAGGGCGTAAGGCGCCGTTCCGCCGCTCGCCGAGATCGTCTGGCTGTAGGGCGTCGCCGCCATGCCGTTCGGAAGTGACAGGGGTGACAGTAGGATGGTCGGGCAAGTGAGGACCAGCGTGTAGGCCTGGCTCGTGGAGCAGCCCGAGGCATCGGTTGCGGTCACCGTGAAGGGGAAGCTGCCAGTCGTCGCAGGGGTCCCCGAGAGGAGCCCCGTGGTGCCGTTCAGGGTGAATCCGCCCGGCAGGCTGCCGCCCGTCACCGCATAGGTGTAGGGCGCCGTGCCGCCGCTCGCCGCGAGCGTCTGGCTGTACGGAGATGCGAGGAAGCCCCCCGGCAGCGACGGGGGCGCCAGGAGGATCGTCGGGCAGATCACGGAGAAGGAGTAAGCCTGGCTACCGGTGCATCCGCGGGCGTCGGTCACGGCGACCGTGAAGGAGAAACTCCCCGTGGCCGTCGGGGCACCCGACAGGGACCCCGTCGAAGGGTTGAGCGCGAGGCCCGGAGGGAGGCTCCCTGCGGAGACCGCGTAGGTGTACGGGGCCGTACCGCCGCTGGCGGAGATGGACTGGCTGTAGGCCGTCGCCACCGTCGCATTGGGGAGGGACGGGGGCGAGAGCGTGATCGTGCCGCAGCCGACCGCGTTCGTGTAGGGCTGGCTCCCCGTGCAGCCGATGGCCCCCTGCCCGCCCGTGGCGTCGGTGGCCGTGACGGTGAATGCAAAGGCCCCCGGGGTCGTCGGCGTGCCCGAGAGCACGCCCGTCGAGGCGTTGAGGCTCAGGCCGGGCGGTAGGCTGCCGGCCGTGACGGCGTAGGTGTAGGGCGGCGTGCCGCCGCTCGCCGCAATCGTCTGGTTGTAGGGCGCCGACAGCGTGCCGTTCGGAAGTGACGAAGGCGAGAGGGTGATCGTGGGGCAGGCCACGACGATTCCATACGCCTGGCTCCCCGAACAACCGACGGTGCCGGCCCCTCCGCTCGCATCGGTCGCCGTGATGGTGAAGAGGAAGCTGCCGAGCCCCGTGGGAGTCCCCGAGAGCGCCCCCGTGGAGGCGTTGAGGGTGAGGCCCGTGGGAAGGCTCCCCGCCGTCACGGCGAAGGTGTAGGGCGGCGTGCCGCCGCTCGCCGTGATGACCTGGTTGTAGAACGCCAACACCGCGCCGTTCGGCAGCGACGGTGGTGAGAGGGCGACGGGGCCGCAGCCCGTCGGCAGGGCGAGCACGTGGCCCCCGCCGAAGGCGAGTGCGGCCACCTCGCCGAGGCCCGGGACTTGGGGAGAACGGGCGACCAGGTCGATGGCGCCGCTGCGCGAGAGTGCCGCCACGCCCGTAACCGAAGTCCAGAGAACCCCGTCCGCCGTCAGGATCAAGGCATGGTCCCCTGCTCCCCGAAAGACCCGGACGTCGCGGGGCACCGGAATCTGAACGGGGCGATCGGACCCGGACGCGGTCCCACCGAAGAGGTCACCCGCGGCTTCCCATCGGCACGCCCAAAGCGCGCCGTCTCCGTCGAGGGCGAGCGAGCGGCTCGCCCCTGCGCCGATCGCGACGATGTTGGTCAGCGCCTTCATGAGAACGGGGACGCTCGACGACACAGGCGTTCCGCTCCCAACTCGGCTCGCACGGTCGCCGCCCCACACGCACACCGTGCCGTCCTTCATGAGGGCCATGGAGCGGCCGCCTCCCGCCGCGATGGCCACGACGCCCGCGAGTCGGCCCGCGGAAGTCAGCACCGGCGACGGACGCTGGGCGTCCGTGGAAGTGCCGTCGCCCAGCTGGCCTTCGTCGTTCGCGCCCCATGCCCAGAGCGTGCCGTCCTCCCTCAAGGCGAGGGAGTGCGAGATGCCTGCCGCGATGGCGATAACGCCGGAGAGGTCGTCCACCCGGGAAGGAAGATCGGAGGGAACGGAGGTCCCGTTCCCCAGCTGCCCACGGTCGTTGCTCCCCCACGCCCACACGAATCCGTCGGGGTCGAGGGCCAAGGAGTGGCTCCCGCCGGCGGCGACCCCCACGGCCCGCACGAGCCCGGTCTGCGAGGAGACCCGGACGGGCACCTCGGAGCTCCTGCTCGTCCCGTCCCCCAGCTGCCCGAAACGGTTGTCTCCCCACGCCCACGGAGTCTGCGCGCGGAGGGTTGCGGTCAGGAAGAGCGAAGCCGAGAACACGAGCACGCTCCCCAGCGGCCTTGCACACGATCGCTTCGGAACCCCGTCCCTTCCGACCATTTCTGCACCCCTTGAATGGAAGTAGGGAACAACGGCGGCGGCTGACCCATTCCAGGGCAGGGAGACCCGGGAGCGGTAGCCGGAAACGGGGTCCGGGGGCGACGGGTGGGGAGCGAGAATCGGGGCCGAGGCGACGGGTGCGAACCCCGGTGAGGGTGATTAGAGGAGATACGCCGCCGCGAGGCCCACCTGGGCGGCCATCATGAGGCCGTACATGTGCGTCCACGAAGGATGGTTCTCGCTCGCGAGGTCGTCGGGGTTTCGAAGGAGGAGCCAGACCACGTAGGCGCCCCATGCGGCGAGCCCCACGCCGACCGCCGCGAGGAACCACGCGTGCCCCGTGAGGAGAGGCTTCCCGCCCGCGAGGGGCACGAAAGCCCCGATGGGCAGGAGGAGCCACGGCAGGACGAGGAAGGGAGCCATAATCTGCGCCGCGCGCCGCATGCCGTGGACCACGGGCAACGTGTAGCAATGGCCGCGGCGGTCGCCCTCCACGTCAGAGAAATCCTTCGTCGAAGCGGCGCCCGACAGGAAGAGGAAGAAGACGCCTCCGAGGTACCACGGTTCGGCGATGGCGGCCGGCGCCACGAAGGCCCATCCCGCCACCTTGAGGAGCTCGCCCCGCGCGAGGGCGATGGTGAGGTTCGCGCCCCAACCGTGGCGCTTCGTCCGTCCGAGCGCCGGCGCCGAGTAGACGAAGGTGCAGAGGAGGCCGGCGACGAAGATCCAGAAGGCCGCATGGGCATGCCACGGCGCGAAGGTCCGTCCCGCAAGGGTCTCGTCGAACGGCGGGGGGACGACCCACCACACGGGAACCACGGCGAGGACGTACAGCACCCACGACACCGCCATGGCCGCGCGAGTCGAGACCTCCCCCGTGCAGAGCGGGCGATCCGGCTTGTTCACGCGGTCGATCTCGAGATCGTAGACCTGGTTGATGATGTTCGACGCGGCGTTGAGCAGGGACGCGCACAGAGAGCCCATGACGAGCGTCACCGCCAGCCCCACGGTGAAATGCGCGTACGGGTTGTGCGCCGAGCCCCACGCGCAGGCCGAACCCGAGAGGATGCCCAGGAGCGGCGGCAGGAGCGTGAAGGGGCGGGAGAGCTTGATCCAGGGCCGCAGGCTCACGTGAACCTCGCCACGAGCGCCGCGATGAGGGCCGCGATGCCGAACGGGAGCGTCGCCGCGAGCCAGCCTGTAAAGAGGTGGCCGATCTCCTTGGAGAGCCACCCTCGCTGAACCACCCTCTCATTCAGGAGGGACTCGCCGAAGAAGGCCGCCGCGCACGCGACGAAGCACGCGAAGAGGAGGATGGCGAGGTCGATGGCGCCCACGGAGGCCATCGCACCCAGACCCTCGAAGACGCGCCCGTCGTCGGGCATGAAGAAGGACGGGTCCCACGCCGCGCTCACGGCCGCGGCGGCCGCCGTGAAGAGGAGGAGCACGGCGAGGCCCGAGAGGGTCCCCGCCCGGGACACCGCGCCCACCGTGCCGTGCGGCACGACGCCCCTGCGGAAGAGGAGCCGCGCCCTCCCGCCCGAGGCCTTGCCGAACTCGGAGGCCGCCGTGTCCGCGGCGTAGACCGCGAGGGATGCCACGAAGGCGAGGGGCGAGACGAGAGCCAGGAGCGCCGGCATGAGGCCCTTGGAGAAGACCGACCCGACGCCGCGCCGCCCCCCATCGGGCTCCTCGATCCCGCGCTGGCGCTTCACGCGCTTGCCGAAGAAGGTGCTCAGCTGGGAGATGAGATAGAAGCCGAGGAGGAAGGAGTAGCCTTTCCAGCCTAGGCCCAGCGCGACGAGCGTGCCGAAGACGATGCCGAGGAGGCAAGAGGCCGGCCCCACCCACTTGAACGCGAGCGCGCACAACCCCAGCGCCGCGTTCAGGGCGAGGAGGACGACGAGCGCCGCGGGCACCCGCCCGGCGAGGAGCGGCCCCGCCGCGCCGGCGAGGTGCGCGAGGCCCTGGGCGTCGCAGAAGGCGAAGACGAACCAGGCGATCAGGGGCACCGTCAGGTTGTCGTCGATCTGTCCCGGGAGCGACTCCACGAGCGCCGCCAGGAGCGCCGCCTCGACGCTCACGCCGGCGAGCTGGGCCCCGCGAAGGGCCCCCGCCGCCTCGCCCGCGACGAACGCGTACCACACGTCAGCGAGCGCGCCGCCCACGACCACGAAGGCCAGGGCGCCGATCCAGCGCTTCCTGGGATTCCACGGCAGGGTCGGCCCCAGGCCCGTGAGGCCGGCGAGGGCCGCGGAGGCGTCGCCGAAAGCGAGGATCGCCCAGGCCCCGGCCACGCAGGCGAGCGCGGGGCGCCAGTCGTACGGGCCGCGGAGCGCCAGGTAGATGGCCCGGGGGTTCCACGTGAGCGCGATCAGAAAGAGCACGACCGCCGGGTAGCCCACCATCCCCGAATAGCCCTGGGCCTTCTCCTCGGGGCGCTCGAGGCGCTTCATACCGTAGCGGGGAAAGAGCCAGAGGTTGTGGGCCAGCGCGGCGAAGGCGCATAGCGCGGCCTGCCACGGCGACAGCCACCTGAGGCAGAGCGCGAAGAGGCCCATGGCCATGTGGAGGGCCTTCCGGGCAACCTCCCGCCGCGTCTCCTGCCTCATCCCTTCCCCCGCTCGCCCGACGGACTCACTCGTTGTAGAAGCCCCGGCCGCTCGTCACGTCCACCACCGTCCCCACACCCCGGAGGCTCACGAGGAAGCGCACGGCCGTCTCGGTCGTGGTGCCGATGGTGCGCTTCCCCGCGTCGAAGCCGATGGAGTAGCAGGAGCCGTGGTACCAGAAGATGAGGCGGAGGTCCCGCCACTCGTTCGTCATGAGATCGCGCGCGATGAAGGGGGCGAGGACGACCTTGCCGTCCGCGAGGGAGATCCCCGCGGTGAGGCGCACCTCCTTCGCGGGAGGTGCGACGGATCGAGGCGCATACTCGCTCACGCCGAGCGTCCCGCTCTTCAGGAAAGCCAGGCGCACGAAGTCCTGGTCCTCGTCCTTCTTGGGGCGGTAGGTGACCGCGAAGGACTCGGAGTCCAGGGCGTGGGAGATCACGTTGAAGCGCAGGCGCAGGTCGGCGCTCCAGCGCGCCGCGGGCCACGCCCTCACCACGAGGCTCAGGGGCCCGTTCTGGCTCGTCTTGCCGTCGAGCACCGTGAGGGGGTAGGTGAAGCTGTGCGACTGGTAGAGGTCCGCGTCCAGGAGGAGCCCGCCCTTGGCGTCGTAGAGGCGATTGCGGATGCCGAGCCTGAAGGCGCTCTGGTCGGTGAAGACCGTGTCCACCTCGTCGTAGATGGGCAGGCGCGTCTCGGCCATGTCCCTCGAGATGTAGCTGTAGGTCAGGTAGGGCTCGATGACGTGCTTGTCGCCGTTCTTGAACTTGCGGTAGAACCGCGGGCCCGAGAGGTCCACCACGCCCCGGGCGTAGGCGCGGAGGATGTTGCCCGCGTCGTAGAGGCCCGTCTGCGGATCGAGGCTCTGCGTATAGCCCGTGGCCCTCAGCTCGATGCGCGGGGTCAGGTCGAGCCACGGCGCGAGGTGGAAGGGGCTCTCCACGAAGGGGTGGAGGTCGAGGCGGGCGTAGTTGAGGGACTGCTTGACGTCGGGCGCGCTCGGCTCGGCCCATTCCTTGTGGAGGTAGGCCGCGGAGGTCTCGAAGCCGCCGTAAACGGCCCCGAAGAGGGGCTGGAGCGCCGAGCGGAACTCGATGTTCGGCAGGGCGGACTGGATGAGGTCGTTGCCCTCGGTGAAGTACTGCCGGCGGCGCTCGGCGATGAAGTTCAGCGCGTAGGGCCCCCAGTTCCTCGTAAGGTAGATGCGCGAGTCGGTCCCCGAGACGGTGGCGCTGTTGAAGTCCTGGAGGTAGTCCGCCGGAAACTGGATGTCGCTCAGCGCGTGGAGGTCGATGGTGAGGCTCCAGCCCTTGGGCATCGTCTGGAGATGCGTCCACGCGGCGTCCCAGCGTTTCCGGTCATCGCTCTTCTGGCGGATGTAGTAGCCCCGGAACCAGCCGTACGTCTCGGGCGCGAGGGCGTACCGGAACTCCTCGCCGACGCCCCAGCCCTGCTTCTCGTACCAGTCGAGGTAGACCGTGTCGTCCCACCAGTCCTTGGGGGCGATGAAGAAGGCGGTATTGACGGTGAAGCCCTTCAGGTTGGAGCTCCCGATGGTGGGGATGAGGAAGCCCGTGCTCCGCTCGGGCTTGATGGGCCAGATCAGGTAGGGCGAGTAGAGGATGGGCGCCTGCCCGACGTGGAAGCGCGGGTTGTCGAGGTAGGCGTAGTGGTCGATGTGGAACCGGCCCCTGCTCATCCGCAGGCTCCACGGCGGCACGGCGGCGGTGCAGGACGTGAAGGTCCCCTTGTCCACCTCGTACCAGTCCGCGCCGGTCTTCCGGATGGTGTCGCCGAATACCGTGAAGTCGCCGTCCTGCTGGACGCCGTAGCCGTCCCGGAGGTCGCCCGTCCCCGTGTTCATGTCGTAGTGGAGCTCGGAGCCCGCGGCGGTGAAGGAGCCCCAGTCGACGGCGACGCGTCCCGTGGCCCAGAGGGTGCCTTTCTCGCTGTCGTAGGTGACCGAATCGGCCGTGAGAAGCATGTCTTCGGACTCGAAACGCACGTGCCCCTCGGCCACGTAGACCCCGGGCGACAGCGTCGTCATGGCGTCGAAGGTCATGTGGTACTTGGGCGGCTCCGCGCTCGCCGGCGGCTTGCCCTCGGCGGCCTTCTGGCCCTTGGCACCCTTGGCCCCCTTCTTCTTCGCGGTGGTCTGCGCGGTCGGAGCGGGCTCGGAGACCTTGGGGTGCCACGGGATCGGGGTGAGCTGGGCCCGGGCCGCGAGGGCGGCGCCGAGGAGGACCAGAGAGAGGAGCCAGACCCTCACGCCGGCCCCTTGTAGATCCGCACGCCGGCGTAGGACACGACCTCCGCGTCGTCCCCGGTCACCATGCCCGAGTGGGTGTAGTCCACGAGGTCCGCGTTCTCCGCGCCCAGGCGCTTGCACGCGAAGAGCGCCGATACGGCCGGCCCGAAGCCGCACATGGTGATCTGCCGCTCGCGGACCACGTCGTAGAGCCCCACGGGGTCGATCCGGAGGACCGCCTCGAGGGCCGCCGAGTCCTTCTCGCGGTTCGTCCGGGCGTCCTCGTAGTGGTTCATGTCGCTGGAGACGACGAGGGCCACGGGGTCCTGCGCGGCGCAGACGGTCTCGGCCAGGGCGTTCCCCAGGGCCTCCAGGCGGCTCAGGGAGCCCGTCCCCACGACCACGGGCACGAAGGTGAAGCTCTCCAGCAGGACCTGGAGGAAGGGCAGCTGGACCTCGATGGCGTGCTCCCGCCGGTGGGCGAGGGGATCGTCCGAAACTTCGGGGAGGGCCCGCATGAGGAGGCCCGCGAGCTCCTCGTCCACGGGGACGTCGCCGAGCGGCGTCCGCCAGGTACCGCCCGAGGCGGAGGCGATGGGCGCGCCGAGGCCCGTGTGGTTCGGGCAGAGGACGATGAGGCGCTTGGGCAGGTCCACGCACGCGTAGAGCCGTCCCGCGGTGGCGCCCGAGTAGACGTAACCCGCGTGGGGAGCGATGACCGCCGCCGGCGCGACGGGAGGCAGGGTGCGGACGAGGAAGCGCTCCACGGCCGTCCTGAGCTGGGCGGGGTGGGAGGGGTAGAAGGAGCCCGCCACGGCGGGCGTCCGGACGGCCTCCGCTCCAACGGACATGAGTCCCTCCCGGGGCCCGAGGATCGGGCCCGCACGGCCAATGTACCACCGCGGCGGAGTGCTCTCAACGTGGGCAGCGGGAGGGGTGCCGGCGGGCGTTCCGGGGCGCCCCGGAGGATCAGTCTTTGGCCGGTCGGCGAGGCCCGCCCGAGCCCCCGCCCTCCCGGATGAAGAGCTCGGCCTTGCGAGGGTGCGCGAAGACAGAGAGACTCTGCGGGCGGCCCTCCTGGAGCACTAGGGTCCATTCCTTGACGAGCGCCGTGCCCGCGAAGGGCGGCCTGACGGCGAACTTCAGGGTGTGTGTCCCCGCCGGGAGCTCGAGGGTCTCCGTGACCCGGAACCCGGGTTTGGAGGATTCCAGGCCGTCGGGAGTGCCGTGGATGGCCGCCTGCCGCTTCATCTCCCCGTCCACGAAGATGGCGTAGCCGCCCCCGAGCAGGGGCCCCGTGAGCTCCACGGAGAGAGGCACGAGGGCCGGGGTCACGGCCGGGGTCACGGCCGCGGCCGACGCCGCCGATGGCGGCTTTGGCGCGGGCTTGGCTTCGGAGGAAGCTGCGGACGCGGCGGGAGGCGCCGCCTTGGCGGCGTCGTGCGTCGTCGTTCCGGCGGGGGGGCGGGCCGGGGGCGCCGCGGTCGGCTGGGCTCCGGTCGGAGGCTGCACCTGGGGAGGCTTGGCGGGCCGTTCGGGAGCGGCCTTCGCCGTCGAGGCCGCGAGCGAGGCGGCTTTCCTCTGGCGGAGGCCCTTGAGGACACCCCCGAGGACGAGGAGCACCAGGAGAACGCCCAGGGCGGCGAGGAACGCCACGAACGCTCTGGAGGCGCCCGACTTTGTGGGAGAGGGCGCGGACGGGAGGACGCGGGGTGGGCTCACCACCGTGGGCGCCGACCCGATGCCCGTGACGGTCTCCACCCCGGGTCCGGGGACGGTCCCGGGTCCGGGGACGGTCCCGGCTCCGGAACCCGGAAGGGTCCTCGCCCCCGAACCCGGCACGGTGCGTGTCGAGGTCCCCGTCCTGGGCAGGGGCGCCATCGCCCTCGTCTCGTCGCCGCCGAGCTGGGAGAGGGCCTCCGCCATGGCCGCCGCGGCGGCGTTCCCGTCGGTGAACCTGTCCTGGCGTTCCTTCGCGAGGAGCCCCGCGAGGACCTGGCCCACCGGGCGGGGGACGTCGAGCTGCGAGAGGTCCGGCCGAGGCGCCGCGTGGACGATCTGGTAGCAGATGCTCGAGATCGTGTCTCCGCGAAAGGGGCGCTGGCCCGTGAGCATCTCGAAGAGGACGACGCCGAGCGAGAAGAGGTCGCTGCGCCCGTCGAGGGATTCGCCTTTCACCTGCTCGGGGCTCATGAAGTGGGGCGTGCCCAGCACCTCGCCCGTGCGCGTCAGGTCGCTCGCCTCGAGGTGCGCCACGCCGAAGTCCGTGATGACCGCGCGCCCGGACCGGTCCACGAGGATGTTGTCGGGCTTGATGTCGCGGTGGACGATCCCCTGCTCGTGGGCGTAGGCGAGCCCCTGGGCCACCTGCCGGGCGACGGCGAGGGCCTCGTGCGGCGGCAGGGCGCCGCGCGTCTTGATGATCTGCGAGAGGCTCTGACCCTCCACGAGCTCCATGGCCATGAAGGGCTTGCCGTCCTCGACGCCGAGGTCGTGGATGGTCACCACGTTCGGATGCTTCAGGCGCCCGGCGGCCTTGGCCTCGCCGAAGAATCGCCGGGTGAACTCCTCGCGCTGCTGCTCGGAGAAGACCGCGGGGAGGGCCACCTGCTTGACGGCGACGACGCGGTCGATGAGGGGGTCCCGGGCCTTGTAGACCACGCCCATGGCGCCCCGGCCCAGGGTCCCGAGGATCTCGTAGCGGCCGAGCGTCCTCCGCTCCTCGCTCATGTCCTTGAGGATAGTTCCCGCGAAGGTGCCTGGCAAGGAGCCTCCTCCCGAAGCCTGGGACCGCGCAGCGGCGCGAGAGGTTTAGGGCCTGTTCACACAACGGCTGAAGCTGGACTCGCTTTCGGAGCGCAGCGGAGAAAGCGGCGTCCCGACGCCGTTGGGCCTGGTGCGAGGAAGCCGAGCGGCCCGGGGCCGACTCGTACTTGAGTACTCGGAGCGCC
>JBBIUU010000035.1:8914-30488 GCA_037440125.1 Acidobacteriota bacterium | reverse complement strand
AGCGGAGAAAGCGGCGTCCCGACGCCGGTGGGCCTGGGGCCCTGGCCCCCTGGAGGGCTCTCGGCGCGTTGTCCGCAGGGCCGGATCAAATTCGAGGAGGCGCGAGGAGGCCGTGCCG
The DNA here is from genome assembly GCA_037440125.1 of Acidobacteriota bacterium. Lineage (GTDB taxonomy): Bacteria > Acidobacteriota > UBA4820 > UBA4820 > DSQY01 > JAKAJA01. The sequence goes on along the minus strand of JBBIUU010000035.1, from coordinate 30,370 downwards.
GGAGCACGGCGACGAGCGGCGACAATGAAGGTGGCCGGCTCTGCGGCAACCCTTCGGGACGCCGCGGCCCGGGCGCGCCGCGTCGTTGGGGCTCGTCAGCAGGGCACCACCCTGCTTTCCTCGCTCCACCTTGCGTCGCATCCCGGGGCGCAGGCGTCGCGCCAGAGATTCTCCAGAGGTCAGGGCCCGGGCAAGGAAGCCGAGCGGCCTGGGCCGACACGTACTGGTGTACTTGGAGCGCCCAGGGCCGGGAAGGCTGACGCCGCCAGAGGTCCGGCGCCGTCGGCGCGGCGAGGGAGGGGGGTGGCAGGCGGGGACCGCTCCAGGCAGGCTGGCATGCCCGAAGGGCCTCCGGGCGGAGGAGCGACGGGAAGAAAGGCCGTGCGCACAGCCGTCAGGCTTAATGCCTTTCGGACCGGCGGCCGCCGCCCGGAGCTGAGCGCCAAGGGCGCGCAGACGGCCTGTTTCAGGCCATAGAACATGATTCTGCAATCACGGCACGCTATCGCTGCGCTCTATTGGGTCTTCTCGAAAGATGCGAGCTGCCTTGTAGGTTGTTACACGTCCCGGCTCTCGTTGTCCTCGGCCTGGCCGGGTTTCGTCTCGGGCGTGCCGTTGAGGGGCGAGGAGGGCGCGACGGGCCCGCCTTCGAGGGGATAGGACGTTCCGCCCACCGCTAGCGTGCCGCCGAGGACCTTCCACTCTTTGCCCGGGTCCTTCGCGAGGTCCAGCGCCGCGGTGCCCTCGCCCCGCTCGCCCTTAATCGTGATCACGAGGTGCGCGGTGCCCTTCCCGTTCATGGTGCTCTCGGAGCCCTGCGGGAACCGCCCGAACTCCGTGATGGGGCCGAGCTCCGAGGCCACGATGGCGCTCTTCCCGAGGTAGTCCTTGGCCGCGCCCGCCGCGCCGCCCTGAGACCACCATCGCATGGGAACCAGCACCGCGCCCACGACGCAGATCAGGCAAAGCCCCACGATGACGACGGCGCCGAGTACGGCGAAGAGCATCCATTTTTCCGATTTCTTCAAGGGAGCTACCTCTCGCGACCATGTAACCAGAGCCTGTCCCGGCGGTCAAGCGCTCAGCGCGGCTGGGTCTCCCACCGTCCGGGCTCCTCCGCGGCCTGAGCTTTCTCGGGCCATACGGCCGCGAAGACCTTGAGGGTCCCCTTGGGGAAGGCGAGGGCACCGATGTCGCCGCGTCGGATCCACCGGGAGGGCAGGTGCGACGAGGGCTCCCTCCTGCCGACGATCCTGCACAGGAAGGGGTGGAGCCGGACGGAGAAGTGCGTGTAGGCGTGACGGACGACGGGGAAGGACGCGGTCACCCTTGCGGTGACTCCCAGTTCCTCCCTGAGCTCCCGATGGAGGGCCGCCTCGCCGTCCTCGCCCTCTTCCCATTTCCCGCCGGGGAGCTCCCACAGGCCTCCCAAGAGGGCGTCGTCGGGCCTCCGGGTGACGAGAAATCTGTCGCCCCGCATCAGGATAGCTACGGAGACGTCCACGACCCGCCTGGGCGTCTTGGGTTTGGTCGCAACCGGGTAGCGCTCGGTCTGGCCGAGCTCGTAGGCGCGACAACGCACCTTCAGAGGGCACTCGGCACACGAGGGCTGGCGGGGCGTGCAGACGGTCGCCCCCAGCTCCATGAGCGCCTGGTTGACGGTCGCGGGGTCCGCTTTCGCCACCGCCGCCTCCGAGAGCCGCCAGAGGAGGCGTTCGCCCGCCGAACCCGGGGACGGGACGAGGGCGCTTAGGCGACACCAGACGCGCTTCACGTTCCCGTCCAGGATGGGCTCCCGGGCGCCGAAGGCGAAAGAGGCGATGGCGCCGGCCGTGCTCCTTCCGATGCCGGGGAGTTTCTGCAGCTCCTTCGCCGTGCGCGGCCAACCCCCCAGGCGTACGATCTCTCGTGCGGCAGGGATGAGCTGCCTCGCCCTCCGGTAGTACCCCAGACCCTCCCAGAGCTTGAGAACCTGCTCCTGCCCGGCCCCCGCGAGCGCCTGGACCGTGGGGAAGCGGAGGAGGAACCGGTGGTAGTAGGGGGTGACCGTGGCCACCTGCGTCTGCTGCAGCATGATTTCGCTGAGCCAGATCGCGTAGGGGTCCGATGTTTCCCGCCAGGGGAGCTTCCGGTGCGTCTTCCGGTACCAGGCGGCGAGGCGCCCCACGAGGTCAGGAAGCCCGGCCTCGAGGGTAAAGGGCCCGCTGGCTCCGTTTGCGCGCTTTCCGCTCAAGCCGGCTCCATGAGGCGACCTTGCTTATCGTAGAGGAGGGGATCGCTCTGGTTGAAGCAGTAGGCCTTGAGCTCGACGGCGGAGAGCCGGCCGCCGTCGTGGAGGGCGTAGAGGTCGTCGCCCAGGGTGCGGCCGATCTGCTCGGAGAGGGCGAAGGAGGTCCTCTGGTCGAGTTCCAGCAGGGGGGCCATCCCGACCTGGAGCTTCGGGGCGTGCGAGCGTACCTGCCGGAAGAACTCCAGGACCCCGTGGTAGACGAGGTTCTGCCGTCCCAGCTTGAGGCACTCCTTCCTGTTCTCGATCTGCCGGTAGGCTCGGACGGCCTGCTCCATCTGTTTCAGGGTGGGCGAGTGTCTCATGGGGTTGATGAGCTTGGAGGCGACGTACCCGCTCGTGAAGTAGTGGAGGCGGCCCATGAAGGCCTTGACGGAGCGGCCGGTGGGGAGCTCGGCCCGCATGAGGTAGTGCATGGCCTCTTGGACTGTGCGGTTCACGTCGAGCATGGGCAGGTAGATCGTCAGGTTCTGGTTCACGTAGAGGGCTCGACCGTCCACGATGACGGCCTTGTAGAATTTCCCAGGGCCCTTCTTAAAGAATGAATCCTTAAGGAAAGAGAAGTCCTTATACATGAATACCTGGAAATTGTTGTCAGTTTTGTACCGGAGCTCGAAGACGGCTTTCAGGGCACGGATGTAGCCTCCCACCGTCTCCGCGAGGTCCGCCTCGGCGTCTTCAGAGTCCTTGTCGCGGTACCCGTAAAGCATCTGGAGCGCCTCGCCCCCGTGCTCGAGCCAGACCACGTTCGTCATGAGCTTCACCGTGGGCGGCGTGTTGTTGTTGAGGTACCTGTTCTTTCCCAGCGCCCACCATCCGAAGGGCTCCTGGCCGGCGCAGAGCTTCCTCATGTAGACGGTCTCGCTGTTCTGGAAGAGCACGAGGGGCGAGCAGCGGATGGCCCTGAGGGCGGCCGGCAGATGCGGCGTCGCGAGGTGGAGGTCGCCCACGAGTGCCAGGAGCGGGGTTTCGAGGCCAGACTCGGAGCGTAACTCCATGATGCGCTTGGCCATGAACTCGTCTCTCGCCTCGAGGCTCCCCTCGCGATTCAACCCGTGGACGGGCAGGCGGTTCTCCCTGGCAAGGTCGAGGATGGGTTTGTAATGGGAAAAATCGAAACCCCAGTGCCGGAAGTAGTCGATCTCCTCCAGGAAATCTCTGTCGTCCAGCTTCCGCTGGAGGTAGCGGTCCAGGGCCTCCTGGTGGTGCGCGCTCACCATCTCGAGGGCCACGTTGGGCCTCGCTCCCTGCGCGACGAGGTCTCGGAGGAGCCTCAGGAAGGTGAGTTGGGCCTGGTCGAGGGTGTGGTAGTCGCCCACGAGGACCACCTCGGCCTTTCTGGCGAGGCGGCAGAATTCCTTGTTTTCCGATGGCCTGGTGACGGCGTGCTCAAGCTCTTGCGAGTAGGGTCGGTAGTAGGAGGCTACCTCGTCGTCCTCGGGCCCCTCGATTTCGCGGATCCGACGCTTGAGGGCCGCCAGAATCCTGCGAGTGAGACGGATTTCCGATGCGAGGGTCTCCATGGAGCGGCTCCTGGCATAGCCTAGCACAGCGGTCTCGGCCCCGCCATGAACGCTTGACACCCGGAGGATGGGGTGCTACATTAACCTCTCAATCGTGGAGTTCATATATCCATGATTGCCGGTGGCCTCACAAGGAGCCCCCATGCAGCTGAGCAAAACCTTTGACTACGCTGTAAGAAGTCTCGTCCACCTGGCCCTGATGCCCGAGGGACAGACCGCCGATCTCCGCGCCATCTCCCTCTCCCAGAACATCCCCGTCTCCTACCTGGCCAAGGTCATGAGGCACCTGGTCAGAGGAGGGCTCGTGTCCTCCATGCTGGGACGGGACGGGGGATATTCGCTGAGACGGCCGGCGGACCAGATCACGCTCCTTCAGGTGTACCTGGTCATGGAGGGGGAGCTGAGGCTCGTGGAGTGCATGGACAACGGCCGGAACTGCGTCATGTCCACGGACTGCGCCCAGGCCGGTGTTTGGAAACGTCTGAAAGACGCCGTGGAGGGGATCTTCCAGGAGACGACCCTGGCGGACCTCCTGCCCAAGAGGACCGTGACCGGGGGGGCCCCCGTCACCATCAACAAGGAGAAGGGGTATGCGCGAGCTGGCGCTTGACATCCGCGACCTGAGGGTCGGCATCACGAACGGCGATGGGACGAAGGAGATCCTGAAGGGCATCGACCTCCAGGTGCCGAAGGGCGAGATCCACGTCATCATGGGGCCCAACGGCAGCGGAAAGAGCACGCTGGCAAACTCGCTCATGGGGCACCCGAAGTACACCGTGACGGGCGGTGCGGTGGGCTTCTTCGGCGAGGACCTCATCGCCATGAAGGTCCACGAGCGCGCCCGCAGGGGCCTCTTCCTGGCCTACCAGTACCCGGTCGAGATCCCCGGCGTGACCCTCGCGCACTTCCTCTGGAACGCCCACCAGGTCAAGGTCCAGGCCGAGCAGCCGGAAGGGAAGAAGGACCCCAAGGCCGTGCTGGCCTTCCGGAAGCGCCTCAACGCCTCCCTCGAGAGCCTGCACATGGCCACCGATTTCTCCACGCGCCACCTCAACGTGGGCGCCTCGGGCGGCGAGAAGAAGCGCATCGAGATCGCCCAGATGGAGGTCCTCGGGCCCAGGTTCGTCCTGATGGACGAGATCGACTCCGGCCTCGACATTGACTCCACGAGGGTCGTGGCTCGCGCCATCAACGCCATGAAGGGCCCCGACTTCACGGCCCTCATCATCACGCACTACCCGCGCATCCTCGAATACCTCCAGCCCGACCGCGTGCACGTCATGGCGGCCGGGAAGGTCCTCTGCTCCCGCGGCATGGAGCTCGCCCGCGAGCTCGAGCAGAAGGGCTACGACTGGATCCTGAAGGAGTACAACGCGAGCTGAGCTCGCTGGAGACCGCCATGAACGACGACGCACGCGCGGCGCTCGACCTGGACCAGAGCAAGTACGACTTCACGACGCCCGAGGTCTCGGTCTACCGCTCCGCCAAAGGCCTGACCCGCCAGACCATCCTCGACATCTCGGCCCACAAGGGCGAGCCCGAGTGGATGCGCGACATCCGCCTCCGCGCCTACGAGGTCTTCCTCCAGAAGCCCATGCCCCGGTGGGGCGGCGATCTGAGCGAGATGGACTTCGAGGCCTACACCTACTACATCAAGCCCACCGACAAGCGCGAGGACGCCTGGGAGGACGTGCCCGAGGACATCCGAAAGACCTTCGACCGCCTCGGCGTGCCGGAGGCCGAGCGCAAGTTCCTCGCCGGCGTGGGCGCCCAGTTCGAATCGGAGATGGTCTACCACTCCATCCAGGAGGACCTCGCCAAGAAGGGCGTCATCTTCCTCGACACGGAGTCGGGGCTCCGCGAGCACCCCGAGCTCTTCCGCAAGTACTTCGGAACGCTCGTGCCGCCCGAGGACAACAAGTTCGCCGCGCTGAACACGGCGTGCTGGTCGGGCGGGAGCTTCATCTACGTGCCCAAGGGCGTGAAGCTCGACATCCCGCTCCAGGCCTACTTCCGGATCAACTCGGAGAACATGGGCCAGTTCGAGCGGACCATCATCATCGCCGACGAGGGCGCCGACCTCCACTACATCGAGGGCTGCACGGCGCCGCAGTACTCCACCCGCTCGCTGCATACGGGCGTCATCGAGATCTTCGTGCACAAGGGCGCCAAGGTGCGCTACACGACGATCCAGAACTGGGCGCACAACATCTACAACCTCGTCACACAGCGCGCCATCGCCTACGAGGACGCCACCATGGAGTGGGTGGACGGCAACATGGGCTCGCGTCTCACCATGAAGTACCCCTCCATCTATCTGGCGGGCGAGGGCGCCAGGGGCAACGTCCTGTCCATCGCCTTCGCCACCTCGGGCCAGCACCAGGACGCGGGGACGAAGATCATCCACAAGGCCCCGAACACGAGCTCCACGATCCTGAGCAAGTCCATCAGCCGCGGCACGGGAAGGACCTCCTACCGGGGGCTCCTCAAGGTGGCCAAGGGCGCGACGGGCGTGAAGGCGAGCGTGAAGTGCGACGCCCTCATGCTCAGCGAGACGAGCCGCTCCGACACCTACCCCACGATGGAAATCGACGAAGACCAAGTGGCCATCGCGCACGAGGCCACGGTGGGGAAGATCAGCGACGACCAGATCTTCTACCTCATGTCGCGCGGGCTCTCTGAGCAGGATGCCACGGCCATGATCGTCCAGGGCTTCATCGAGCCCTTCGCCAAGCAGATGCCCATGGAGTACGCCATCGAACTCAACCGGCTGATCCAGCTCGAGATGGAGGGCTCCGTCGGATGATCGCCGCAAGCGGAAGGCCGTCCCCCCGCGGGGCCGGCGAGAACCTCACCCTGGACCACCTTCTCGGCGCCTGGCCACGTCCCGCCGACGCGCCCTGGTACGCCGCGATGCGCGAGACACACCTGGCCTCTTTCCGCGGGGCCGAGAAGACCTTCGGCCGATACTCGCGCATGCGCCTCGACTGGCAGAACCTCCCGCCCGTGACGCCCCGCTTCAAGACGGTGGACGTGGAGGGCGTCCTTCGCGGCGCCATCCAGCCCCTCTCCACGGCGCTCGGCACGGTGGGGGAGGCCGAGCTCGCGCCCTTCCTCGTGCCGCACGGCGTCTGGGACGAGCTCGTCCTGGCGGGCTGGCGCGAGGGCGCCTACCTGCGGTGGTCCGCGGACGATTCGGAGACCAAGGCGCGCGGCCTGTGCATCGAGTGCGACGCGGGCCTCTCCCTCGAGCCGCTCGTCCTCGACGTCGCCTCCCGAGCCGAGGCCCTCCTCTTCGTGCGCTGGAGCGGCTCGCCCGACGCCGCCTTCAGGCTCACCTCCCTCCACGGCAGGGTGGGCGAGGGCGCGTCGCTCAAGATCGTCCTCCTCCACGAGGTCGAGTCCGAGCACCACTTCATCCAGGGCGCGCTCGACCTCGGCCGCGACGCCTCGGTGGAGGTCTTCGGCGCGTGGGTCGGCGGCAAGTGGACGGTGGCCCGCTTCGGCGCGGAGCTCGCCCAGCAGGGCTCTTCCTGGCGCGAGACCCACGTCATCCTCACGGACGGCAGGGAGCACCTCGACCTCGACAGCCAGGTCCTCCAGGCGGCGCGCCACACCTCCTGCGACGTTCAGGTGAAGACCGTGGCGGCGGGGGACTCCCGCGCCATCTTCACGGGGAACATCCTCATGGAGACCGGCGCCGTCCAGAGCGACGCGCGCCTCTCGGACCACGTGCTCCTCCTCTCGAAGGGCGCCCGGGCCGATTCGATCCCCGGCCTGGAGATCAAGGCCGCCGACGTCACCGCGGCGCACGCGGCAAGCGTGGGGCAGGTGGACGAGGAGCAGATTTTCTATCTCGAGAGCCGCGGCCTCTCCCGCGAGGCCGCCACGCACCTTATCGTCGTGGGATTCCTGCGGAGCGTGCTCGAGCGCTCGCCCATGGCCTCGCTGCCCGACCTCCTCGACCCCATCCTCGAAAGCAAGGTGGCCTCATGAGCGCGGCGCCCAACCCCAACGAGCTCCTCGACGTCGATCCGCTGATGATGGACGTCCTGCTCGACCACTACAAGCACCCGCACAACTTCGGGAGCCTCGAGGGCGCGGACATCGTCCACGCGGAGGGCAACCCCTCCTGCGGCGACCAGCTGGAGATCGCGGTCAAGACGGCGGACGGCAAGATCGAGGACATCAAGTTCAAGGGCAAGGGGTGCATCATCAGCCAGGCCTCCGCGTCGATCCTCACGGACATCATGAAGGGCGAGCCCCTCGATGCCGTGAGGCGCTTCAGCAAGGAGGACATGCTGGAGAACATCGGCATCCCCATCGGCCCCATGCGGCTCAAGTGCGCCCTCCTCGCCCTCAAGGTTCTCAAGGCCGGCGTGTACGGGCAGGCCTCATGGCCGGGCGAAGAGGAAGAATGAGCTGGAGAGCTGAGGTGCTGGCGAGCTGGGGAGAGAATTGCACCATAGAGATGTACGAATGGGGGCGGGAGCGAAAATGAGCGATTGGGTGAAGGTGGCGGAAGTGGAGAACATCGGCCCCGAGGGCGAGTACGCGCTGCTCGGCGACGAGGAGATCCTGCTCGTCCGAGAGGGTGAGCGGGTCTACGCCCTCGCATTCCTCTGCAGCCACCAGGACATGGAGCTGCAGGGCGGCCACCGCGAGGGCGACGGCTGGGTCTGCCCGCACCACGGGGCCCGCTTCTCCCTGGAGACGGGGGAGGCGCTCTCCATGCCGGCGGTGGAGCCGGTGAAGCGCTTCGACGTGAAGGTCGAGGGCAACGAGGTCTTCGTGAGGGAGCCCGGAGCATGAGCGAGAAGGCCCTCAAGGTCGCGGCTCCCTTCGACGTGGAGGCCGTGCGCGCCGATTTCCCGATCCTCGCGCGGAAGATCCACGGGCACCCGCTGGCCTACCTGGATAACGCCGCATCGACCCAACGGCCGCGACAGGTGGTAGAGGCCATGGACCGCTACTACCTGGAGTACAACGCCAACATCCACCGCGCCATCCACACCCTCGGCTACGAGTCCACGGTGGCCTACGAGGATGCCCACAAGAAGGTGGCGCGCTTCATCAACGCGCGCAGCTGGCGCGAGATCGTCTTCGTCCGCAACGCCACCGAGGCCATCAACCTCGTGGCCATGGCGTGGGGCCCTGCAAACCTGAGGGCGGGGGACGAGGTGGTGGTAAGCCTGATGGAGCACCACAGCAACATCGTGCCCTGGCAGATGCTCCGGGACCGCCTCGGCGTGGTCCTGAAGTTCATCCCTGTGACGCCCCAGGGCGTCCTGGACCTGGAGGCGGCCCGGAAACTCATCACGCCCCAGACCAAGCTCGTGGGCCTCGTCCACGCGAGCAACGTCCTCGGCGCGGTGAACCCCGTCCGCGAAATCCGCGAGATGGCCCGCTCGGTCGGCGCCCTCTTCCTCCTCGACGGCGCCCAGTCGATCCCGCACATGCCCATCGACGTGCGGGAGCTCGATTGCGACTTCTTCGCGGCCTCGGGCCACAAGATGCTCGGGCCCACGGGGATAGGGTTCCTCTACGGCAAGAAGGAGCTCCTCAGCGCCATGCCGCCCTTCATGACGGGGGGTGACATGATCGCCACGGTGACGTGCGAGGCCTCCACCTGGAACGAGCTCCCGTGGAAGTTCGAGGCCGGCACGGCCGCGATCGGGGAGGGAATCGGCCTCGGGGCGGCTGCGGATTATCTCGCCGCTCTGGGCATGGGCGCCGTCCACGAGTACGAGTGCGAGCTGCGCGACTACGCGCTCGACAGGCTCCTCGGTGTGGAGGGCATCACGCTCTACGGGCACAAGGCAGGGGAGTCGCTCGCCGTCTTCTCCTTCAACCTGGCGGGGATCCACCCCCACGACGCGGCCAACGCCCTCGACCGCTTCGGCGTCGCGGTGCGCTCGGGCCACCACTGCGCCCAACCGCTCATGACCCACCTTGGGATGGACAACACCCTGCGCGCCTCTTTCTACCTCTACAACACCCGGGAAGAGGTGGACCACTTGGTCCATGCCCTAGGCGAGATCCGCAAGTACTTCAAGGCGTAGCTGGCGCCTGTTACCGATGGCCCCCCGCCTGCATCTGAGGTATGCTGAAAGGGAGGTGTGAGTTGACCGTCAACCGATACATTCGAGCGATCGCTGGCGCATTTATCCTTATTTCTCTTGCGCTTGGACATTGGGTGCACCCCTACTGGTACTTCTTCACGGCCTTCGTAGGGCTCAACCTCTTCCAGTCGGCCTTCACCAACTGGTGCCCCATGCTCACCATCCTCAAGAAGGCGGGAGTGCCCGAATGAGCCTCAGCGACGCCCTCACCTTAGCTGCCATCCTGGTGGCCTGGTTCGTCATCAACCGGTTCGTCCTGCCCAAGATGGGCGTGGCGACCTGAATGTCCGATTCGTGTGGGGTCGGGTCCGGCCCCGAGGAATCCAGGAGGAAGTCCGATGTCCGCTAACGTCAAGGAAATCACCGATCAGAGCTTCAAGGCCGAGGTTCTCGACGCTGCCACGCCCGTCCTCGTGGACTTCTGGGCCCCCTGGTGCGGTCCGTGCCGCATGGTCGCTCCCGTGGTTGAAGAACTGGCGGGGGAGATGGGTGCCAAGGTCAAGTTCACCAAGGTGAACGTGGATGACAACCAGGCCGTCGCGGCGCAGTACGGCATCATGTCCATCCCGGCGTTGCTCCTCTTCAAGGGTGGGCAGGTGGTGCGTCAGCACGTGGGCGCCCTTCCTAAGGCAGCACTTAAGACAATCGTCGAGAGTTCACTCTAATCATTGGATTATCCGCGAGGCCATGACGTCATGCCCATCTACGAATATCGCTGCGATGACTGCGGGGTGAGGTACGAGAAAATCGTGCCCTCATCCTCAAGCGAGGCTCCGCCGTGCCCGAACTGCAGCTCCAAGAACGTACTCAAGCTCATCTCCGTGCCAGGCGGCATGACCGGCGGTTCCGAGCAGACGGGACCCTGTGGGGCGACGAGAGCGTCGTGCGGATCCGGTTTCAGCTGAGCTAGTTAGCTAATTCCGTGCCGTGAGCACGGTCCACCTCCAGCGCCAAGACGAGGCAGTCCTGAAAGGGCTGCCTCGATGTTTATTAGGGCAGTTGTCTAGGCCCGACCGCATGCCTATATTCGCCCTAGGGAAGACCGACGAAAGGAGGGGAACGCCATGCTTCGTGGCAGCATGAGGCAAGACCGTCGTCTCCATGTGAGTCCGAAGTCCAGGGTCGTCCTGGAAGACACTTCCACCGACGAGTGGCAGGAATCAGCCGACCAGGGTGACAAACTGATCGAGGAGCGAGAGGATCGCCTCGAGCAGATCGCCGGCGATGAATCGGTCTGGGTGAAAGGAACGAACGAACCCGGCCCAAACGACTGAAATCCAGGGCTTCGCCCTGACCGCCCCTGGATGCTCCACTTAGTACGTCCGATAAGATATATTATGTTTAATACCGATGGATTAGATCTGGCGTAGCTTCCGCCGACCGCCTCGGGCCCCAGATTCCCGCCTCTCGCTTCCTCTCTGCCCGACCGCTCTGTGCCTGATTCCAACCAAGTACCCGCAACGGATCTACCAAGCTCTGCATGCCGATTAGCTATTTTTACCAGTATACTTTGAAACACTAATTAATCTTTGTAAGTAACTATTAATAAGCAACTATTTCCTGTTTAAGGATAATATTAACATCTTACTTTAACTTATGCACATTGCTTAATCTTATTTGTTAGAGATGGCTGCTAAGACGCTGCGATACTATGATATTATGCCTTGATATCGCAGGCTCGTCCTCCGGGAAAGTCCTCCCCTACTCTCTTGCCGCTAGCACAAAGCAGGGGAGTAAGCTGTCGTCTATTACGATGGACCGGATGGAGTGGGCTAGCTATCTCGCTGGTCTATAAGCTCTTTGATGGCTTTGACTAGATTTTGCATCCCCGTGTGAAGTTCTGGCAGGTTTGCGCAGAGCGTGTAGCCGGGTGTCAGCGCGCGACCGGTGCCTTGATCCACCAGGACAGCTGTGGGCGCCAGGTCGAAGCAGCCCTTTCCGTCCGGCCACGGTCCGAGCAGATCGGTCAGGACGAATTCGGCGAGGGAGCTGGCTCCGAGGGGGGCGCCGGCATCGTGGACCTGTCTCAAATAGGAGTCGACCTCGGGATCGATTTCCCTGGCGCCGCTGGTCCCGAACCCAGTGAGCAAGCTCTTGGCTGGCCCTTGACCACCAGGAATAATCAGGGAGTCCAGGAGCTTGGGTGATATTTCTTGAAGTGGATAGAGCTTTCCGCGAACCAGCCGGGACGCCTCGCCCATCATGTTTCGAGAGGCATCTTGGACCTCTTGCGCCGTCAGATGGTCCACGACATGAAATTGGGGGCGGTCCAGGGCAAGCGCGATGGGTTCATCGCCTGCCTCCTGGATGGCGAGCATGGCGAGAACCGCCTCATGGGGGTCCGTGCCGTCATAGGCTCCGCACCCCGTGAGAAGGACTCCTATGCGCCGTTTCACTTCTCGCCCTCGAGCGCGGAGGTCGCGGCCGGAATCACGAGGTCCAGGGCCTCCTTCAGCCGGGCGTCCAGGCGCACCCCGGCGGCGTGGTGGTGTCCCCCGCCGCCCCATTGGGAAACGAACTCGTCGATGGCGAAGTCGCCCCGTGAGCGGCAGGAGACCTTGGTCATCCCCGTGTCCAACTCCTTGAAATAGAAGCCCGCAACCACCCCGTCTACCTGCAGGGTGAAGTTCACCATGTCGTCCGCGTCGTCCCACTGGGCCCCGGCGCGGTCGAGCATGGGGCGGTCGATGACCATCCAGGCCACCTTCCCCTTCGGAGAGAGCCGCAGGGTAGAAAGAACTTCCCCCGTGAGCCTCAGGCGGATGGGCGACTGCCGCTCGAAGATCTCGGTGTAGACCTTTTGCGGATCCACGCCGGCCTCGAGGAGGCGAGCCGCGAGCCGGTGCGTCTCGGGGGTCGTACCGGGGTAGCGGAACCCCCCCGTGTCGGTAAGCACGGCCACGTAAAGGGGTTCGGCAATCGAGAGGTCGTAGGGGACCTGGAGTCCATCCAGAATCCGGGCCGTCACCTCGCCCGTGGCGCACGCCGTGCTATCGACGATGTACTGGACGCCCGAGACCTTCTCCATCCGGTGGTGGTCCACCACGACCATCCCCTCGCTCAGGTGGGTCAGAGGCAGGACGGCGCCCAGGCGCTCGAAGGCACCCATGTCGAGGACGACGGTCAGGGCGTTGACGAAGGCCTTCCTCGGGTCCTTCATGTCCGCGGGCGTCACGATCTCGTCCTGGCGCTCGAGGAGGAAATAGAAATTCTCGGGCACCGGCGTGGGGTTGATGAGGGACACGTCGCACCCCAGCTTCCTCAGGCCCCGCGCCAGAGCGAGCTGGCTGCCGATGCCGTCGCCGTCGGAGGACATGTGCGTGGTGAGGACGAATTTCCTGTGGGAGCGGAAGAGGTCCAGCTGGCGTTCGGTGAGCTCCATCGAATCTCCTAATTATGTAGTTTAGCCTGCCTGCGCCTCGCGATTCAAGGCAGGCGGGATGCCCCGAAATGGTACAATCGGGGCGGAGGGAGCCCTTGCTCAAGTACGTCCGCCACCAGTTCAACATCCTCTGCGCGCTCGCCGACGTGGCGTCGCTCGTGGTGGCTTTCGCGGCGGCCTACCTCATCCGCAGGGACCTCGTTCCCATGTTCTTCGAGAGCATGGGCCGGAAGCCCATGTTCGGCGTGGGCTACTACTTCCCCGTCTTCCTCCTGACGGGTCTCGTCATGCTCGGGACGCTCTACGCCACCCTGGCCTACCGTCAGAACCCCGGCGTACCCCTGAGCGCGACCTTCCTGGGCAACCTCAAAGCGGTGCTGATCGCCCTCCTCCTGACGCTGGCACTCGCTTACCTGCTCAAGATGACCTTCGTGAGCAGGGGGTTCTTGCTGACCTTCATGGCCCTGTTCCTGATAGCATCCACCATCTCCAAGCACCTGGCGGCGCTGTGGTTCCGCCGTTCGGCCCAGCGGGGCCGGGGCCGCCGCGTCGTGGTCCTCGTGGGGGCCGGCCAGTCGGCCTACCAAGTGGCCCAGCGCATTCTGCAGAGGCCCGAGCTGGGGCTCCTCATCCGCGGGTTCATGAGGGTGGGAGACGAAGCGGACGCGGAGCTCGAGGAGATGGCGGCGCTCGGCCTCGAGGACCTGGGCCCTGCGGCGGGGCTTCCCGACCTGCTCGCCAAGGAGGTCATCGACGGGGTGCTCTTCACGGGCGAAGCCCGCACGCTCGCGGGGCTCGAGGACCTCTTCCTCATCTGCGAGGATTTGGGCGTGGACAGCCTCATGGCGGCCAACCTCTTTCCCCACCTCGTGGCCCAGGTGGAGCTCGAGCGGCTCGAGGACTTGCCCCTCCTCCGCTTCACCACCGTCCCGCACAACCACCTGGCGTTGTTCCTGAAGCGCGTGATGGACGTGGCCGGTTCGGGGACGGGCCTGCTCCTCCTCTCGCCCGTGTTCGCGCTGTGCGCGCTCCTCATCAAGGTCACGAGCCCCGGCCCCGTCTTTTTTTCGCAGGAGCGCATGGGCCTGAACGGGCGCCGGTTCCGGTGTCACAAGTTCCGGACCATGGTGGTGGACGCCGAGAAGCGCCTCGCGGAGCTCCAGCACCTCAACGAGGTGGACGGCCCCGTTTTCAAGATCAAGCGCGACCCCCGCATCACGCGGGTCGGGGCCCTCCTGCGCAAGACCTCCGTGGATGAGCTGCCCCAGCTCTGGAACGTCTTCGTGGGGGAGATGTCCCTCGTGGGGCCCCGCCCCCCCATTCCCTCGGAGGTCGAGAAGTACGAGCGGTGGCAGCGCCGCCGCCTCTCCATGAGACCGGGCATCACGTGCCTCTGGCAGATCTCGGGACGGAGCAATCTCGACTTCGACACGTGGATGCGCCTCGACCTCCAGTACATCGACAACTGGTCCCTCACCCTCGACCTGATCATCCTGATCAAGACGGTCCCGGCGGTCTTGAGCGCGCGGGGAGCGGCGTGAGCACCGCTCCTGCGGGGCGTGGCCCCGGCGTGTGGAGCTGGCCGAAAATCCTCCTCGGCCTCGGTCTTCTCCTCGTCCTCTACTACGCGGGGCTCGGCTCGGTCCCCTACTTCCAGCCCGACGAGGGGCGGTACACCGAGATCCCGAGGGAGATGCTCGTCTCGGGCGACTGGGTCCTGCCTCACCTGGACGGCGTCCTGTACTTCGAGAAGCCGCCTCTCTACTACTGGCTCAACGCCGTCTCGCTCTCCGTGTTCGGCATCAACGAGTTCGCCAGCCGCTTCTGGAGCGCCACACTCGCGCTCATGGGTCTGATCCCGGTGTACTTCCTGGGGAAGAGGGCGGGGACGCCGCGGGCGGGGCTTCTCGCGGCGGCCGTCCTGGGCACCTCCCCCCTCTACCTGGCGCTCGCCCACCTCACCATTATCGACATGACGTTGAGCGTGTTCTTCACGCTCACGCTCGCGTGCTTCTACCTCGCCAGCGTCGAAGAGCGCCCCGGCATCCGGCGCGCGCTCTTCTGGGGCATGTTCGCCGCCGCCGCGCTGACGGTGCTCTCGAAGGGGCTCATCGGGATCGTCCTCCCCGGAGGCGTCGTGTTCCTCTACCTGCTCCTGGGCAGGCGGTGGGAGATTCTGAAGCGCGTCCCGTGGGTGACCGGCATCGTGCTCTTCCTCACCATCGCAGCTCCCTGGCACGTCCTCGCCGCCCTGCGCAACGGCGATTTTCTGTGGTTCTACTTCGTCCGGGAGCACTTCCTCCGCTACCTGACCTCGGTCCACGATCGCGTGGAGCCCTGGTGGTTCTTCCTGCCCATCGTCCTCTGGGCTTTGCTGCCATCCACCGGCGCCCTCGCGCCCTCGTTCTGGGAGCGGTTTAGTCCCTCCAGCATCAGGAGCTGGCTCTTCCGCTCGGCGAGCCCCGAGCTCTTCTGCTGGCTCTGGGCCGGGGTCACGGTGCTCTTCTTCTCCCTATCTCATTCCAAGCTCATCCCCTACATCCTGCCCGCGCTCGCTCCGTTGGCCGTCCTCGCAGCCTTGCAGCTCGACCGTCTTCTCGAGGAACCTGAGGCCGGCAAGGCCACGAGGTCGCTCGTGGTCGTCGGATGTGTGCTCTGCGCGGCTTTCGGCGCCGCATTCCTCTGGGCCGGCGCGGGGAAGGTCAGGGCCCTCGATCCTTCGGGCTCGGTCTCTTGGCCGTTGCTCGCCGTCGGCGCGGCGTGCGTCCTCGCGGGGGTCGCGGCGGCGGCGTTATCGTGGATGGGCGCATGGAGGCGCGCGGTGCCCACCATGGTGCTCTGCGGAGCTGCCTCCTTCGGGTGCATATGGACCGCCGCGCCGGCCCTCGCCGAGTCCCGCCAGGTCGATACCTTCGCGGCCACCATCCAGGCCCAGCGTCAGCCCGGTGACCGCGTGGTCGCCTACCGCTACTACCCGCAGGCGCTCCCCGTCTACCTCCAGGAGCCCATCGCCGTGGTGGCCTTCGAGGGCGAGCTCCAGTTCGGAATCTCCAAGCTCTCCCCCGGGGAGCGGCAGGCGCGTTTTCCCACCGCCGCCGAGTTCGCCGCGCTGTGGGACTCTCCCACGCGTGTCTGGTGCGTCACCGACCGCTCGGGCCTCTCGAAGTTCGCCAAGGACGGCCTCTCGCCGCCCGTCATCCTCCAGGAGCGGGGTCAGGTCGTGCTCGTGACGAACCACCCGACCGAACCCTCGGTGCCCTGAGACCATGGGTCGCTCTCCCCTCCTCCGAAATGTCCTGTTCTGGGTGCTCCTCGGGGGCCTCATGTTCCTCGGTCTGGGCAGGGGGCTCTGGACCCCCGACGAGCCGCGGGAGGCCGAGATCGGCCGCGAGATGCGCCTCGACCCCGGCTTCGTGCCCCATCTCAACGGCAAGCCCTTCTTCGAGAAGCCGCCCCTCTACTACTGGGCCGTCGCTGGGGCGTACTCGCTGGCAGGTGTCTCCGAGACCTCTGCCCGGGCCGTCAGCGGTTGCTTCGGTCTCCTCACGCTGGTCCTCGTCTTCTTCTGGGCGCGCCGCGCCGCCGGGAGCCAGGCGGCGAGGACGGCGGTCTTCCTCCTCGCGCTGTCGGTCCAGTTCTTCATCTCGGCGCACTGGGTCCTCCTGGACCCGCCCCTCATGGCCTTCGTGACCCTCGCGCTCTGGGGTGCGTGGGAAGCCGTCCGCCCGACGGGGCGCGCACCGTGGTGGTCGCTCCTCATGGTCTACGGCGGCGCGAGCCTCGCTCTGTGGACGAAGGGGCTCATCGGCGTCGCCCTCCCAGCCGCCGGGATCGCCCTCTTCGCCGCGCTCGCGGGTCGGGGCGCGTGGGACGTCCTCAATCGCTTCCGGCCCTTACTCGGCGTTCCGCTCATGGCCCTCTTCATGGGGCTCTGCGGGTGGGTCTTCTATCTCGCCGAGGGCCGCGAGGCGCTCGTCCAGCTCGTCTGGGTCAACCACGTCCTCCGTTTCATCAAACCCTCGACGACGGGGCACGCGCAGCCCTTCTACTATTACGTCCACACGCTCCCCATGGCGGTCCTGCCCTGGTTGATGGTCCTCCTCTCGCTCTTCCGCCCATCGTTCTGGTGTCCAGGCGAGGGCGATGCCCCTCGGCTCAAGCGCTACCTCGGCGCCGTCGCGGGGGGCGGCGTCCTCCTCCTGAGCCTCTCCACGACCAAGCGGGAGACCTACCTCCTCCCCGTCCTCCCCGCCCTGGCGCTCCTGATGGCGCTGGCGCTGGAAGAGGTCTGGGCCAAGACTACCGACGCACCGTCCAAGGCGGAAAAGTGGCTCTTCGGCCGCCTCCAGCCGGTGCTCCTCTCGGTGTGGGGAATCGCCCTGCCGGCATCCGTCGCCATCTATACGAAATCCCTTCGCCCGGCCACGGTGATCCTCGCCGCCGCCGGCGTGCTCGCCGGAGTCGCCGGGGTCCATTGGGGCTTCCGCGGCGAACTGAGAAAGGCCTGGGAGGCGCATCGCGCCAGCGCGGTCGTGCTGTGCCTGTCGGCCCTCTTCCTCGCCGTGCCCATCCTTGAGCCCCAGAAGGACATGGCGCCCTTCGCGAGGTGGGTCGGCTTCTCCGTGCCGGGCAGCGGGGCCATCCCCGCACTGGGGGCCGACGAGACCCTTTGTGGTATCATTCCCTTTACGACCGGGAGGCCGGTGGAAGCCCTGTCGGCCGAGCGTCTGAGCGCTCTGGCGGCGTCGGGTACCGCCCCCGATTTCCTGGTCGAGCAGAGGCGCGAGGGGCCCGCGAAGACGGACCTTCCGGACCTGGGGTACCGGCTGCTCAGAGAGCAGAATTTCGGTGCGGGGCGCTCCCTCCGACTCTGGACGCACAACCATCCCACGGAGCCTGCACAGCCATGACGAAAGCCTTCGAGCGCAGAGCGGACTTCCTCCCCTTCTCCAAGCCCACGATCCGCCAGGCGGAGATCGACGAGGTCGTGGACAGCCTGAAGTCCGGCTGGATCACCACGGGCCCCAAGTCGCAGAGGTTCGAGGAGGCCTTCGCGGCCTACACGGGCTACCCCATCGCCCTCGCCCTCTCCTCCGCCACGGCGGGCCTGCACATCGGCCTCATGGCGCTCGGGCTGAAGCCCGGCGACGAGGTCATCACGACCCCCATGACGTGGGTCGCGACCACGAACATGATCGAGCTCCTCGGGGGGAAGCCCGTCTTCGTGGACATCCACCAGGACACGCTCCAGATCGACGAGAGGCAGGTGGAGGCGGCGGTGACCCCCCGCACCGTGGGCATCCTCCCGGTCCACTTCGGCGGCGCGCCCTGCCACATGGACCCGCTCATGGAGATCGCCCGCAAGCACGCCCTCTGGATCTTCGAGGACGCGGCGCACGGCGTGGGCACGCTCTATGGCGGCAAGCACGTGGGCTGCTTCGAGCGCCTCGGCGTCTTCTCCTTCCACCCCATCAAGAACATGACCACCTCCGAGGGCGGCGTCCTCGTCCTTCGCGACGAAGAGATGGCCCGCAAGCTGCGCGCCCTGCGCTTCCACGGCCTCGAGAAGCAGGCGTGGAACCGCTACGCCGAGGGCGGCACGCCCCAGATCGAAGTGGTCATGCCCGGCTTCAAGTACAACTTCATGGACCTCCAGGCGGCCCTGGGCCTGCCCCAGCTGGCCTCCGTGGACGATTTCAACGCCCGGCGCATCCAGCTCGCGGGCCTCTACCAGCGCCTCTTCGCAGAGGTGCCGGAGCTGCAGATCCCCGCCCTGCCCACCTACGACCACTTCGCGACGTGGCACCTCTACCCGGTCCGCGTGAGGGATTCCTTCGGCATGAACCGCGACGCCTTCATGACCGAGCTCAAGGCGCGCAACGTGGGCACGGGCATCCACTTCCGCGCGGTCCACACGCAGCCCTACTACGAGCAGAAGTACCCCGGCTGGGCCGAGCGCCTGCCGAACGCCACGTGGGTCTCGGACCGCATCTGCTCCCTGCCCCTCTTCCCCGCCATGTCCGAGGAGGACGTGATCTACGTGGTCGACGCCATCAAGGATATCCTGGCAAAACGTCCCAAGAGCTGAGGCACGGGGGGAACCATGAGCGAACCCGAGCTGTCCGTCGTCATCCCGGTCTTCAATGAGGAGGAGAACCTCCCCGAGCTCCTCACGCGCCTCAAGGCCGCGCTCGCGGCGATCGGGAAGCCCTACGAGGTCATCTTCGTCAACGACGGGAGCCGCGACCGCTCGCTCAAGATACTCACCGAGGCCAGCGCCTCCGACCCGGCCCTCGTGGTCATCGACTTCAACCGCAACTACGGCCAGCACTCCGCCGTCTTCGCGGGGTTCGAGGCCGCTCGGGGCGAGATCATCGTGACCCTCGACGCGGACCTGCAGAACCCTCCCGAGGAGATCCACAAGCTGGTGGCCAAGATGGACGAGGGCTACGACGTGGTGGGCACGGTGCGCCAGCAGCGGAAGGACTCCCTCTTCCGCAAGGTGGCCTCCAAGCTCATCAACAAGGTCACCTCCTGGGCCACGGGCGTCCAGCTCAGCGACTACGGGTGCATGCTCCGCGCCTACCGTCGGGAGGTCGTGAAGACGCTCTGTGCCTCGCAGGAGATCTCCACCTTCATCCCCGTCCTCGCCGACCTCTTCGCCGGGCGCATCACGGAGATCCCCGTCGCCCACGCCGAGCGCTCCCGCGGCGAGAGCAAGTACAGCGTCTGGAAGCTCGTCCGCCTCCAGTTCGACCTCATCACGAGCTTCTCGCTCCTGCCCCTGCGCGCCACCATGGTGGTGGGTTTCTTCACCGCTATCCTCGCCTTCGTGGCGGGCGCCATCCTCATCGCGGGGCGCCTCATCTTCGGCTCCGACTGGGCGGTGAGCGGGCTCTTCACGCTCTTCTCCGCCCTGTTCTTTTTCATCGGCATCCTGCTCTTCTCCATCGGCCTCCTGGGCGAGTACGTGGGCCGCATCTACATGGAGGTCCGCCGCCGGCCGCGCTTCGTCGTCCGCCACGTCATCCGCGACGGGAAGGAGCACCGGCCGTGAGCGCGAAGACCTTGGCCGGCGGACAGGCCGCAAGGCCTCGCCGGCGCGGGTGGGGGTCCGGGGGAGGCCAAGCGCAGAGGCCTTCCCCGGTAGGGCTCGCGGGGAGGGCTCAGCCCTTGCCCGAGCTCGCTCGGATATGCAAGGGATGGGGCCTTCCCCGCGAATGCAGCGCGGTCTCGTCCCCAGGAGAGGTCTCATGACACAGGAATCGACGCCGCGCTGCATTGTCATGGGCTATCACACGATGGGCTGCCTGGGCTTCGACGCCCTGCTGCGCCACGGCTTCGACGTGGCCGCGGTCTTCACGCACCGTGACAACCCGAGCGAGGAGATCTGGTGGGACTCCCTCGCCGCCCGCGCCGAGGCCCAGGGCGTGCCCGTCCACTACCCCGAGAGCATGAAGGATCCGGAGACGCAGGCGCTCGTCGCCTCGTACGCGCCCGACTTCATCTTCTCCTTCTACTTCCGGTTCATGATCCCGCCGGCCGTGCTCGAGATGGCGAAGCGTGGGGCCTTCAACCTGCACGGGTCTCTCCTCCCCCGCTACCGGGGCCGTGCGCCGGTGAACTGGGTCCTCGTGAACGGGGAGACCGAGACGGGCGTGAGCCTCCACCACATGGTGGCCAAGCCCGACGCCGGGGAGCTCGTGGACCAGGAGGCCGTCACCATCGACTTCGACGAGACCCCGCGCAGTCTCTACGCCAAGCTCGAGGCCGCCGCGGTGAAGGTGCTCGACCGCGCCCTCCCGCTCATCAAGGCGGGCACGGCGCCCCACGCGCCCCTGGACCTTTCCGCCGGCTCCTACTTCGGCGGGCGGAAGCCGGAGGACGGGCGCCTGCACTGGACGGGCTCGGCGCTCGACAATTACTTCCTCGTGCGAGGCGTCACGCACCCGTACCCGGGGGCCTTCACCACGTGGAAGGACAAGAAGCTCTTCGCGTGGTGGGCCAAGCCCCTCGACGCGTGGTATGACGCGCCGCCGGGGACCGTCCTCAAGATCACGGCGGACGGCATCGAGGTGGCCACCGCGCAGGGGACGCTCCTGCTCACGCGCTGCCAGATGGAGGGCGAGGAGGAGATGGACG
>JBBIUU010000035.1:3959-8814 GCA_037440125.1 Acidobacteriota bacterium | reverse complement strand
AGCGAAGAACGGCGAAGGCCGGACAGGAAAGGGACAGCGCATGAAAATCCTCATCCTCGGCGTCAACGGGTTCATCGGCAACGCGCTCACGCGCCGCATCCTCAACACCACGGACTGGGAGGTCTACGGCATGGACCTCTCGAGCAACAAGCTGGAGCACTCCCTCGAGCACCCGAGGTTCCACTTCCTCGAGGGCGACATCATGATCAACAAGGAGTGGATCGAGTACCACATCAAGAAGTGCGACGTGGTCCTGCCCCTCGTGGCCATCGCCACGCCGGCGACCTATGTGAAAGCGCCCCTGCGCGTGTTCGAGCTCGACTTCGAGGAGAACCTGCGCATCATCCGGCAGTGCGTGAAGTACGGCAAGCGCGTCATCTTCCCCTCCACCTCCGAGGTCTACGGCATGTGCCCCGACCCCGAGTTCAAGGAGGACGAGAGCCCGCTCGTGACGGGCCCCATCGACAAGCCGCGCTGGATCTACTCGTGCGCCAAGCAGCTCATGGACCGCGTCATCGCGGCCTACGGCCAGCAGGAGGGCCTGCAGTACACGTGCTTCCGCCCCTTCAACTGGATCGGCCCCAAGCTCGACAGCATCGACACCGCGAAGGAGGGCTCCTCCCGCGTGCTGACCCAGTTCATGGTGGACCTCGCGAGCGGCAACCCCATCAAACTCGTGGACGGCGGCGCGCAGAAGCGCTGCTTCACCTACGTGGAGGACGGCATCGACGCCCTCATGCTCATCATCCGCAACGAGGGCGGTGTGTGCGATTCGCAGATCTTCAACATCGGGAACCCCGCCAACGAGTACTCGGTCAAAGAGCTCGCCGAGATGCTCGTGGCGCGCTTCAAGGAGCGCAAGGCGCAGGTCCCGAACTACAAGGAGCCCAAGATCCAAGGCATCGACTCGGGCTCCTTCTACGGCAAGGGGTACCAGGACATCTTCACGCGCAAGCCCAGCGTGGCGAAGGCGAAGCGCATCCTGGGCTGGGAGCCCAAGACGACCATGGAGGAGGCGCTCCGCGTGACCATCGACGCCTTCTTCGAGGAGTGGAACGCCGGCCAGCAGACCCACTGAGCCTAGGGGAATCCAAAGCATGGCCATCTTTCGAGGCCTCTTCGGCAAAGTGAAGGGCGAGCGGGTGAACCCCTTCGGCGTCTCCGCCGAAGGGCACCTCGCCACCCAAAGGGAGAAGACGCGCCCGCAGGATGACCCCCTCGCCAAGATCGCCGTCGAGCCCAAGAGCTATCCGCCCGGGACCAGGTTCCTGGGCCTCCGCATCGACGTGGACACGCACGAAGGGATGCGCGACGGCGTGCCCAGGCTCCTCGACGTCCTAAAGGCCGCTGGCGTCAAGGGCACCTTCTACTTCGCCATGGGCCCCGACCGTTCGGGCCTGGCCATCTTCAACGTTCTGACGCGCCCCGGGTTCCTGGCCAAGATGCTCCGCAGCGGGGCGCCGAAGGTCTACAGCATGCGCACCATGCTCTCGGGCACCCTCCTCCCCTCCCGCATGGTCGCCAGCGCCTTCCCCGCGGTCGCACGTCGCGCCGAGGCGGAGGGCCACGAGACGGGCGTCCACGCGTGGGACCACCGCCTCTGGCAGGACAATCTGGACAAGTTCCCCGAGGAGAAGGTCATCCTCGAGCTCGAGCGCGCCGCCGACTCCTACGAGGCGACGCTCGGCCACAAACCCCGCACCTTCGCCGCGCCCGCGTGGTTCTGCTCCAACGAGAGCATCCGCCACCAGGAGAAGATGGGGCTTCTCTACGCCTCCGACTGCCGCGGGATGGACCCCTACTTCCCCGTCCTCGACGGCCGCACCATGAAGACCCCGCAGGTGCCTGCCACGCTTCCCACGCTCGACGAGGCCCTCGGCCTGACCGACAAGGACGCCTCCGCCTTCTTTGACCGCATGCTCGACGAGGTCCGGCCCGGGGACTGGCCCGTCCTGACCATCCACGCCGAGCTCGAGGGCGGGCCCTACGCCCAGGCCTTCGCGGCCTTCCTCGCAAAAGCAAGAGAGCGCGGCATCGAGGTGTTGCCCTTGAAGGACCTCCTCGCCGCCCGCGTCGGCGCGGGCACGCCCCTCCCACGGTGCACCATGGCCTACGGCGCCGTCGAAGGCCGCCACGGCGTCGTCTCCGTCCAGATGCTGGAGGTGTGAGGGGGGAGGCTGTCCGAAGTTAGCTATCGGCTGTCGGCAGAGAAGAAACACCAAGGGGCAGGCCCGCAAGCCTGCCCCTTTTCAATTTCACGCCGTCATTCCAGGCTGAACCCGCGAAGGGCTCCTGGGCCGGAATCTCGCCCTTATCCGTCACTCACCCCATCCGTCGCAGGACCATGAGCGTCACGTCGTCGGCGGGCGGGACGGCGCCGCGGAAGGCGCCCCAGTCCTCCAGGCAGGCCTTGACGGCGTCCGCGGGACCCCTCCCCCACTTCGCCGCCGCGCCGAGGCGCTCGTGTCCGTACTCGCGGCCTCCCGGGTCCCTCGCCTCCGAGACGCCGTCGGTGTAGAGGACGAGCATGTCCCCCGGCTCGAGCTCGAAGCACCTCACCGAATAGGCCTGACCGCAGAAGAGGCCGATGGGAATCCCCGTGGCCTGCACATGGTCCACCCCTGCTCGGCGCACCAGGAGCGTGGGCGGGTGCCCCGCGTTGCAGATCTGGACGCGCCCGTCCGCCGACGCGGTGCCGCAGATGAGCGTGGCGTAGTGGGAGGGCAGGCTGCTCTCGCAGAAGACGCGGTTCGCGCGCTCCACGAGGCTTTCGAGGGGGACCTCCAGCTGCACGAGCGTCCGCAGGACGGCGTTGATGTGCGCCATGAGCATGGACGCCGCCACGCCCTTCCCCGAGATGTCGCCGAGGGCGAAGAAGAGGCCCGAGGGGGACTCGAGGAGGTCGCAGTAGTCGCCGCTCACGGGGCCCGCGGGCCGGTAGTGGTAGGAGGCGGACCAGCCCTTGGCCATCAGGTCGGGTGGCGGCAGGAGGCCCCGCTGGATCTGCGCCGCCATGCTGAGGTCCTGCTCGAGAGCCCGCTGCTGCGCCGCCGTGAGGTCGCCCAGGCACAGCGTCTCCAGCGGGTTGGCGATGAGGCGGTCCGTCTCGATGGGGTCGTGGCAGACCTCGCACAGGCCGTACGTGCCGTCCTCGATCCGATGGAGCGCCGCGTCCACGCTGTGCAGGAGCTCCTCGATCTCGGGACCCGGGTCCGCCGCCTGCTCCAGACGCCGCCGCCGCTCCACGAGCTCCTCCCGCATCGCCCGGTCAAGGTTCGTCGCCATCGTGGCCTCCTGGGAAATTATAGACCCTGTATTAACCCAGAGACGGCTTCGTCCTACGAGTCAGTTGATGGTCTTCGCGTTAATTGACCTCGGCCAGACAAGCCTGCCGCGCGTATCGACGTAACCCTGCTGACCACGACACTCTATCAAGGCGAGACCGTTCTTGAAGTCGCCTTGACCCAATCCGAGAGCAAGGCCAGGCCACGCATAGTCTGGAGGCATTTTGATTACAGTTTCACCTTTCTTGCTAATCGAATTTGTGAGGGCGCTGGAAACACGTCGGAGGGTTGGCTTCTTCAACATATGCTGGGAAGGAGTTCTTCGCCAATTCTCCTTTACTCTTGAAAGGCTCCCTCCATCCCGTAACCAATTGAGTTCATGCGCATTATCTGATATTCTGATACCTCCGGTGGGAAGTTCCCCCGCGGTCGCGGCGGGGCCTCGCCGGACTCTCCACGACAACCGGAGGTCCCATGTCCGCCCCCAATACCCAGCACTACATCGAAGAGGCCGAGCGCTACGGCGCGCACAACTATCACCCCCTGCCGGTGGTCATCGACCGGGCCGAGCGCGTCTGGGTCTGGGACGTGGACGGCAAGAAGTACCTCGACTGCCTCTCCGCGTATTCGGCCGTGAACCAGGGCCACCGCCACCCCCGCATCGTCCAGGCCCTCAAGGACCAGGCCGACCGCGTGACGCTCACCTCGCGCGCCTTCCACAACGACAAGATGGGCCCCATGCTCAAGCTCCTTTGCGAGGTCACGGGCTACCAGAAGGCCCTGCCCATGAACACGGGCGCCGAAGCCGTGGAGACCGCCATCAAGGCCGCGCGCAAGTGGGGCCAGTACGTGAAGGGCGTGCCCGCCGGCGCGCAGGAGATCGTCGTCTGCGAGCAGAACTTCCACGGCCGCACCACGACCATCGTGGGCTTCTCGTCCGACGAGCAGACGAAGGACGGCTTCGGGCCCTACACGCCGGGATTCAAGATGATCCCCTACGGCGACGTGAAGGCCCTCGAGGCGGCCATCACGAAGAACACCGTGGGCTTCCTCGTGGAACCCATCCAGGGCGAGGCAGGCGTCGTCGTGCCTCCCGAGGGCTACCTCAAGGCCGCCTTCGACGTGTGCAAGAAGAACAACGTGCTCTTCATCGCCGACGAGGTCCAGACGGGCTTCTGCCGCACGGGCCGCTGGTTCGCGTGCGACTACGAGGCCATCAAGCCCGACATCATGGTCCTCGGCAAGGCACTCGGCGGCGGCCTCTTCCCCGTCTCCGCCATCGTGGCCGACGACCCGGTCATGAGCGTCTTCAAGCCCGGCGACCACGGCTCCACCTTCGGCGGGAACCCCCTCGCGTGCGCCGTCGCCACCGCGGCCCTCGAGGTCCTGCGCGACGAGAAGCTCGACAAGCACGCCGCCGAGATGGGCCCCTACTTCATGGACAGCATCCGCGGCCTGAAGAGCCCCCACGTGGAGCTCGTGCGCGGCAAGGGCCTCCTCATCGGCGTCCGCATCAAGGAATCCTCCGGCAAGGCCCGCCCCTTCTGCATGAAGCTCATGGAGAACGGCAT
>JBBIUU010000035.1:0-3859 GCA_037440125.1 Acidobacteriota bacterium | reverse complement strand
AGGAATCCTCCGGCAAGGCCCGCCCCTTCTGCATGAAGCTCATGGAGAACGGCATACTCGCCAAGGACACGCACGAGCAGGTCATCCGCTTCGCGCCCGCGCTCGTCATCACCAAGGACGAGATCGACTGGGCCGTGGGCGTCCTCGGGAAGATCTTCGCGTAAGACTTCCCCTGTTCTGCACGACGAGAGGGGCCGTCTCTCCAAGAGGGGCGGTCCCTTTTCCGTAGGGAATGGTGAATGGTGAATGTAAGAGACAAGAAACAGCGCTGAGAACATTACCGAGAGCCAGGATGGATAATCGAGCGAGCCGATGAATTCTGACCACACGAACCCTTCCCCGGGTTCACATTCGCCATTCGCAATCCGCGATTCGCAATCCTCTTCGCCTCCGCCCTGGCTCTCCGTCATTGCCCTGACCATCGTCACCGCGATCTGGGGCTGGAGCTTCCTGCTGGTCAAGGAGGCAGTGGCCGATTACCCCGTCTTCCCCTTCCTGGCCATCCGGTTCACCCTCGCCACGTTCCTCGTCTTCCCCTTCCTGAGGCACCGCCTGCGGAACACCGACAGGCGGACCGTCGTGGGGGGGATCCTCATGGGGACCGCCCTCTTCTCGGGCTACGGCTTCCAGACGCTGGGCCTGCTCTTCACGAGCGCCTCCCACAGCGGCTTCATCACGGGGCTGTTCGTGGTCCTCACCCCGGTGTTCGAGGCAGTGGTCCTCCGCCGCGCACCCCGGTGGGACCTCTGGGGGGCCGTGGGCCTGGCCACCGCGGGGCTGGCCTTCCTGTCCCTTCAGGGCGGCATGGGCTCGATCAACCTCGGAGACCTGCTCAGTGTCTGCTGCGCGGCCATCTATGCCGTCCACCTCCTCCTGACCTCACACATGGCCAAGCGCTACGATACGGGCGCCCTCGTGTTCGTTCAACTCGCCACCGTTTCCACTCTGGGATGGGTCTTTTCGGTCCCCCACCTCGGCCACCTCCTGCCCATGCCCAGGGCCACCTGGGTGGGCATGGCGGTGACGGCCGTTTTCGCTACGGCCCTCGCCTATTTCGTCCAAACCATGTGCCAGAAGCACATCACCGCCCTCCAGACGGCCCTCATCTTCACTCTGGAACCCGTATTCGCGGGCCTTTTCGCCGTCCTTCTTGGAGGAGAGCGCCTCGGCTGGCGGGGGCTCGTGGGTGGCGCCCTCATTGTCCTTGGCATGTTCGCGGGACAGTGGGCGGAAAATAGAAAGAGATAGTTAGGAGTGAGGAGTCAAGAGCTAGGAAACGAAAAGGCTTGTCGCAGGCTGTACCAAGATCTGACACTAATCCGACCCACTTCCTTTACATTTGTATCGTTTGCGGTACAATCTGCTGAGGAGGCGGGTGACGATGAAGCTTCTGATCGTCGATGACATGAAGTCCTTTCTCGATCTGGAACGCACCTTCTTGCGGCGGGCCGATTGCCAGGTCTTCACGGCCTCCACGGGCCTCGAGGCCATCAAGGTCGCGCAGAAAGTCCGGCCGGACCTCGCCATGCTCGATATCGAGATGCCCGAGATGAACGGAATCGAGGCCATGCGGATTTTCTCCGCGACCCCCAGCCTCAAGCACATTCCCGTGGTCATCTGCTCCTCCCTGCCCAAGAAGGACGAAGCCCTGGCCGCCGTGGCGGTGGAGTTCATTCAAAAGCCCGTGGATGAGGACCAGTACATCGAAATCATCCAGAGATACATCCCCCTCAAGGTGAGACGCGATGTCCGCCGCCCGTTTAACGCCCCCTGCGTGATGCGAACAGATGGTCAAACCCTGTCGTGCACCCTCTCCGACGTCTCCGTTTCGGGCCTGTTTGTCCGCACGAGCCACCCGATCCAGGTCGGTGACAAGGTGGGCCTCCGGTTCTCCATCCCCATGAAGCACGGCGACAAGGAGATCCAGGCCGAGGGCATCGCCGTTCGGGCCATGCCGTCCGGCCTGGGAATCGGATTCTCGGACATATCCGAAGGCGCCCGCCTCTTCATCCAGGAGTTCGTGGAGGGCTGAGTTTGCGGAAAGGGTATCGGTGAGACGCACGAAGAGGGCGGGCCCAGAGGCCCGCCCTCTTTTTGCGCACAGCGAAAAAGGGTTCAGTTCGCCTGTCGGGCGATGTGGTTGAGGAGGCCGCCGTCCTTGAGGATGGCCGCCTGGCGGTCCGTCACGTCCACCTTCACCTTGAACGTGAAGCCCTGGGTCTCGTCCTTCACCTCGAGCACCTTGCCGTCGCCCAGGGTGCCGTGCAGGTTGGCCACGGAGAATGTATCGCCCTGCTGGATCTTGTCGTAGTCCGCCGCGTCCAAAAAGATGAGGGGGAGGATGCCGAAGTTGTGACCAGGTTGGCCTTGTGGATGCGCTCGATGGCCTTGGCCATGACCGCCTTCACCCCGAGGTAGCTGGGGCAGATGGCGGCATGCTCCCGTGACGAGCCCTGGCCGTATGAATCCCCAGCCACCACAAAGCCCCCGCCGCTCTCCTTCGCCCTTTGCGCGAAGTTTGCGTCCACGCCGATAAATACCACTTCAGCATACTTGGGAATGTTGGAGCGGTACTTCAGGTATTGGCCCGCAGGCATGATGTGGTCCGTGGTGATTTTGTCCCCCACCTTGAGGAGGACCGTCTTGGAGAACTGGTCGGGGAGGGATTCGGTCTTGGGGGGCTCGCCGATGTTGGGCCCGCGCGCTACCTCCACCTTGGACCCGTCGGCGGGAGGCACGATGACCATGGAGTCGTCGATGGCGAAGGCCGAGGGCATCTGGAAGGTGCCTGCGGTGAGGCCGAGGGTCCGCGGGTCGGTGAACTCTCCCGTCAGGGCGCAGGCCACGCAGGTCTCCGGGCTGGCGAGGTAGACCTGGGCGTCGGCGGTCCCGGAACGGCCCTTGAAGTTGCGGTTGTTCGAGCGCACCGACACTTCGCCCGAACCGGGCGCGTGGCCCGAGCCGATGCAGAACCCGCAGGCGCTCTCCCCCACCCGGGCCCCGGCCATTAGGAACGTCCCCATGAGGCCGCGCTGGGCCGCCTCCATCTCCACCTGGCGGGAGCCGGGGGCGATGACGAGCTCCACGTCGGGGTGGACGTGGCGCCCCTTGAGCATGTCCGCCACGGCCACGAGGTCGCGGAGGGAGGAGTTGGTGCAGGAGCCGATGCAGACCTGGTGGACCTTCTGGCCCTTGAGGCTCGCCACTGTCCCTATGTTGTCGGGGCTGTGGGGCATGGCCACCATGGGTTCCAGCGCCGAGAGATCGATCTCGATAACCTGATCATAGGCGGCGTCGGAGTCGGCGGCCAGGGGGACCCAGGCCTGCTCCCGCCTCTGGGCCTTGAGGAAGGCCAGGGTCTGCTCGTCGCTGGGGAAGACGGATGTGGTGACGCCCAGTTCGGCGCCCATGTTGGCGATGGTCGCCCGCTCGGGGACCGAGAGGTGCTTCAGGGCGGGGCCGGCGTACTCCACGATCTTCCCAACGTTGCCCTTGGTGGTCATGATGGAGAGGAGCTTGAGGATGACGTCCTTGGCGGAGACGAATGGCTGAAACTTGCCGGTGAGGTTGACCTTGACCACCTTGGGTCGGGGCATGTAGAAAGCCCCGCCGCCCATGGCCACGGCCACGTCCAGGCCGCCCACCCCGATGGCGATCATGCCGATGCCGCCGCCCGTGGGCGTGTGGCTGTCGCTCCCCAGCATGGTCTTGCCCGGCACGCCGAAGCGCTCAAGGTGGACCTGGTGGCAGATGCCGTTGCCCGCCTTGCTGTAGTGGACGCCGTACTTCGCCGCGACGGTCTGCAGGTAGCGGTGGTCGTCGGCGTTCTCGAAGCCCACCTGCAGGGTGTTGTGGTCCA
>JBBIUU010000034.1:0-30508 GCA_037440125.1 Acidobacteriota bacterium | reverse complement strand
TGTGGCGTCTCCATTAGAGTGAATTATGGCGGTTTTTCCTGAGACGCCACACTAGTGAGGGGCCGTTGTTGGGAATCGCATCGCCGCGAGACGGGAATGACCGTGGGTGCAAGGGAGGCGAGGGCGCAAGTATTCTCCCTAACTGGGTGAACCCACCCAGATGCAGGGGAAGAGCAAGAATCGGCTCGAGGAGAAAAGGAAAGGCGGCGGGTCGCCCCGCCGCCTCTGCGCCGTATGAGTCACGTGACGACCTCACCTGGGCGCGGTGATCCTCGAAGCGGGTATGACGGTGGTCATCAGCGGGAAGGCCTCGGAACCTTTGAGGCAGGCGGCCTTCTTCTGTGGAACCTGGGGCAGGTCATTGGGCAGGCCCATCCGGGGAGGCGGGACGCGCTTGGACTCTTGGGGGAGGGTCCGCCGAGTGTAACCGATTGTTCTCATCATCCAGCCACCTCGTGCGTGCCGGTGAAATATAGTGCCCTCGCCCCCTCGAGTCAAGGGAGCAAGGGCCATACGTTTCAAGAGTTAGTGCGGTGGCCGAGGGCCCGCGAAGGGAGCGGGCGGGCTCGTCAGTCCTTCTTGACCCAGTTGCCGTCCGGTTTCTGGATCCACCAGCCGGCTTGCGCCTTCTCGCGCCGGAGCGCGGCGAAGGTCGCAGCCGCGTCGGGGAGGACCTGGTTCACCGCCTCCTCGGTCACGGCCTGACCCTGCGCGGCGACGGAGGCTTCGGCGAGCCCGTGGATGACGATCGTGCGGTCCGCGTTCTCGTCTTCGAGCGTGCGCTGGTCCTTCCGGTCCGCAAGGTCGCCCCGGCGCTTGAGGAGGCCGTCGTCGCCTTCGCCCACGAGGCCTGAAGTCCTCAGGGCGTCCACCCGCGCCATGCGGGAGGCCATCCTACGGTACGCGTCGAGGACGGCCGGCATGCTGCGGATCTTCGTGATGATCTGCTCTTCGGTGATGGGCGCCGCGGCGTACGCGGTCTGCGGGCGCAACCAGCTCAGGAAGAGGCTCTGTGGTTGGGGAGCCGGGGGCTCGGTCGGCTTCTGGGGCGCCGGCTGTCCCTCGGGCGCCTTGGGCGCCGGGGCGCGGAGCAGCTCGTCCTCCAGCGTGGCGAGGGCGCCCTTGGCCTCCGCTTCGGGGAAATAGACGTTGACCACCACGTGGATGCACGCGATCGCCAGGCAAAGGCACGCGCCGACGAGACAACCCTTGATCAGCTTCATGGTCCCTCCAGGACATCCACGGGCCGCAGGCCCCGGAATCCCCTCGTCCCTTCCGCCCCGACCGTCTCAGGGGGAGCCGGTCCCGCGCGGTCACGGTTGCGGCTCCGGCCTCCTCCCGATGGGATGTCATGTTAAAGGAAGAGCTAGGCCCGGTCAATTCGAGTTCTCGGTTCGGGATCGTCCCGATGGGGGAGATCCAACCCGCCTGTGGGCGGGGCTTTGCTGGGCGCCGACGATCGAGGGATGCGCGGTTGCCTGGCGCGCGCCCCACCGCCGGAGTACAATCCGCCTGTCCCCCGGAAGGCACCGGGCAGGGAAGGCGAGGATGGCGCACGACGAGGCCCTGACGCCCGCCATGAGGCAGTGGCGTCGCGTCAAGGACGAGCACCCCGACAAGATCGTCCTCTTCAGGATGGGCGACTTCTACGAGATGTTCGGCGAGGATGCCCGCGAGGCTTCGGCCCTCCTCGAGATCGCGCTCACGAGCCGCGACAAGGGCAGGCCCGACCCCATGCCCATGTGCGGCATCCCTTTCCACGCCCTCGACCTCTACCTCGGCCGCCTCATCCGCGCGGGGCGCAAGGCCGTGCTCTGCGACCAGATGGAGAACCCCGCGCAGGCGAAGGGCCTGGTGCGGCGGGAGGTCACGCGCGTGGTCACTCCCGGCACCGCGCTCGAGGAGGGCGTGGTGGAAGCAGCAGAGCGCGTCGTCCTCGCCGCCTGGAACCCCGGAGCCTCCTCCGTGGGCTTGGTCTGGGCAGACCTCTCCTCGGGCGACCTCGTGGTGTGGGTCTCCGGTCCCGACGAGGCGGCGGACCGCCTCGCGGCCCTCGCCCCCGCCGAGCTCCTCCACCCCGAGGGCGCCGCACCCCCGCAGGGGGACTACGCCCTCTCGCCCCTCCTGCCTAAGACCTTCGCGCCCCCCGACCTCCTGGACCAGCTCGCCCGTCGCTTCGGCCTGCCCGCGGGGCTCCCGGGCCTCCCTCCCGACGGCGAGCCCCTGGGCGCGCTCCACGCGCTCCTCGACTACGTCCGCGGCCGCGGCGGTCAGGCGCTCAGGCGTCCGAGGCTGGAGGTTCCCGGCACGTCGGTGGCCATGGACGAGGCCACGCGCCGCAACCTGGAGCTCGTCGAGAACCTCGAGCGTGGCGGTCGCGCCGGCAGCCTCTTGGGGTGCCTCGACGCCACGTGCACGCCCATGGGCGTCCGCCTCCTGAGAGAGTGGGTCCTGGCGCCGCCATCCTCCCTCGCCGAGATCGGCGCGCGGCAGGATTCGGTGGCCCTCTGGTCCGAGCGAGCCGACGCGCTTGGCGCGCTCCGTGCCCTCTTCAAAGGATATCCGGACCTCGGGCGCCTCGTGGGGCGATTCGCCGCGAGGATCGCCACGCCGCGCGACGCGGGGGCGCTCCGGTCCGCCCTCGCCAGGATCCCCGACGCTCTCGCGCTCTGCGACGGGCTCGGGGAGAAGGCACCCGGTCTCGCCGCCGCGTCGGAGGAGGGGGCCCGCTGGTCGGTCCGCCTGGAGCGAGAACTGGAGGAGACCCTCCCACCGCACGCGAGGGAGGGTGGCATCTTCGCCCGGGGCTTCCACGAGGAGCTCGACGGGCTGCGAAGCCTCGCCGAGAACGCGCGGGGCGCCATCCTGGAGATCGAGCGCCGCGAGCGCGAGCGGACGGGGATCTCCTCGCTGAAGATCCGCTACAACAAGAACTTCGGCTACTTCCTCGAGATCAGCAAGGCGAACCTCGCCAAGGCGCCCGAGGACTACGAGCGGCGCCAGACCCTCGTGGGCGCCGAGCGCTTCGTGACGCAGGAGCTTCGCGAGCTCGAGCACAAGATCCTCTCCGCGCAATCGCAGCGGGAAACCCTCGAGGCGTTCCTCTGGGAGGCGCTCGCCGGGGATTTGCTGGCGTTCCTCCCGGCCCTGCGCGATGCCGCCTCGGACCTCGCCCGCCTCGACATCCTCGCGGGCTTCGCGCATCTCGCGCGGTCGCGGGGGTACGTCCGCCCGAAGATGGTGGAGGAGCCCGTCCTCGAGATCGAGGAGGGCCGCCACCCCGTCCTCGAGCTCGACGAGCGCCACCGGCCCTTCGTGCCCAACGGCCTGAAGGTGGACACGGAAGAGCGCCAGCTCCTCCTCATCACGGGCCCCAACATGGGCGGCAAGTCCACGTACCTGAGGCAAGCTGCGCTCCTGGCGCTCATGGCCCACCTGGGGTCCTGGGTTCCCGCGCGACGGGCCACCGTGGGGCTCATCGACCGCCTCTTCTGCCGCGTGGGTGCGAGCGACAGCCTCATGCGCGGCCTCTCCACCTTCATGGTCGAGATGACCGAGACCTCCGCCATCCTCCACGGCGCGTCGCGACGCTCCCTCGTCATCCTGGACGAGGTGGGCCGCGGCACGAGCACCTACGACGGCATGGCCATCGCCTGGGCCGTGGTGGAGGCGCTCCTCGCGCCCGAGGGGATTGGGTGCCGGACCCTCTTCGCCACGCACTACCACGAACTCACGGAGCTCGGCCGCACCCTGCCGGGCGTGAAGAATCTGACGATGGCCGTGCGCGAGCACGGGGGCAAGGTGCACTTCATGCGGTCGGTGGAGGAGGGGGCCGCGGACAAGTCCTACGGCATCCACGTGGCCGAACTCGCGGGCATCCCCCAGCCCGTGGTGGAGCGCGCGCGAGAGATCCTCGCCGGACTGGAGGCGCGCCGAGAAGGCGTGGCCCTCGTCCACGCGCCGGCGGGAGCTCCCGCTCAGCAGCCCACGCTCTTCGGCACGGTGGTCGCGGAGGGCCCCGAGAAGGAAGTCGTCAACGCGCTACGCGGTGCAAAACCCGAGAAGATGACCCCCCTCGAGGCGCTCCTCCTCATCGAGCGGCTCAAGAAAAAGCTCCGAGACTAGCTTCCAACCAATGAACCTAACTTATTGAAAAATAGCATATTATCGTCGTGTCTCCTCATAGTTGCGCCAATAACAAGCATATTACTTGACAATCTAATAGTGTGGTCGTATATTAGGCCCTGGAACGTGATTCGTGGCTCTTTCAGAAGGAGGCCAGACCATGACCGCTACCATCACCCGCTACAGTCCCCTGAGGGACCTGATGACCGTGAACGAGAGGCTGAACCGGATGTTCGAGGACGCCTTCGACGGGCGCTCGAACACCGTCGAGTACGGCCAGTGGGCGCCCGCCGTCGACCTCAAAGAAGAGGACGGGCAGTTCGTACTCAAGGCCGACATGCCCGGCATGAAACGCGACGACATCGACATCCAGGTGGAGAACAACCTGCTGACGATCTCCGGCGAGCGCCAATTCGAGGCCGATGAGCGCCGCGAGGACTACCACCGCATCGAGCGCGCCTACGGCAAGTTCATGCGCACCTTCACCCTCTCCACCCGCGTGAAGGCCGACACCATCACGGCCAACTACAAGGACGGCATCCTCACGGTCCTCATCCCGAAGGCCGAAGAGAGCAAGCCCAAGAAGATCGCCATCAAGGACTGACCCACCCGCTTGGGCGGCGCGAAAAGGGGAGGCTCAGCCTCCCCTTTTCCATGTTCTCAGAGGCCTGGGCAGGTGGCCAAAGTCCAGATTCTATGGTAGTTTGGACCGCTTCGGAGGTCGCATCCATGGCATCGCAGAAGTTCCCCCTCAGCGTCGCGGACAAGCAGCAGTGCCTCTACGTGAAGCCCCTCCCCCCAGGCGACCTCGGTGCCCTCGGGCGGAAGTACGAGGAGGCGGGGCAGTACCACGACGCCCTGGATTTCTACCAGGCTGCCGGAGACCGGGCTTCTATCGCCCGCCTCGCGGACCGCGCGGTCGAGGAGGCCGACCTGGTCCTGCTCCTGAACACCGCCCGAGCCCTCGGCGAGGAGCCCTCGCGGAACAAGATCGAGAACCTGCAGCGGCGCGCGCAGGAGCGGGGGATGGAGTCGGTTGCCAAGCGGGCCGCCACCTTCCTCGCCCAGAACTCCTGATTTTCCGGAGACGCGAATGATCGAGGTCAGAGACCTGGTGAAACGCTGGGGCGACCGGGACGCCGTGAGCCACGTCTCCTTCTCCGTGGGACGCGGCGAGATCGTCGGCTTCCTCGGCCCCAATGGCGCGGGCAAGTCCACGACCATGAGGATGATCACGGGGTACCTCGTGCCGACCTCGGGCGAGGTCACCCTCGACGGTATCCCCGTGGCGCAGGACAGCAGGGCGGCGCGGGCGAAGATCGGGTACCTCCCCGAGAACAACCCGCTCTACGAGGACCTGCGGGTGAGGGAGTACCTCGAGTTCCGCGCCTCGCTCAAAGGCCTGAAGGGGCGGGAGCGCAAGGGCCGCATCGAGGAAGTGCTGGGCGTCTGCGACGTGACCGAGGTGGCGGGGCGCCTCATCGGCACGTGCTCCAAGGGCTTCCGCCAGAGGGTAGGCCTGGCCGACGCGCTCCTCGCCAACCCGCCCGTGCTCATCCTGGACGAGCCCACCGTGGGGCTCGACCCCGCGCAGGTGGTGCACACGCGCCAGATCATCAAGCAGCTCGCCTCGGCGCACACGGTCATCCTCTCGACGCACATCCTCCCCGAAGTGGAAGCCATCTGCTCCCGGGCGCTCATCCTCCACCAGGGACACCTCCTCTTCAACGGACCGGTGGAGCAGCTCCACCAGGGTCTGAGCGGGGTGGGCACGGTGCTCTGCGGCGTCCTCGGTGAAAGAGAGGCCGCCCGCGGGTGCCTCGCCTCGGTGGCTGCCGTTCAGGAGATCACCTTCCTCGACGAGTTGGAGGGCGTCTGCCGCTTCAGGCTTTCGGCGCCTCCGGGAGCGGCGCTTCGGGCCGAGCTCTTTCGCGCGTGCGCCGCGGCGGGCCTGCCCCTCGTCGAGCTGACCCCCGAGCGGGTCTCCCTCGAGGACGCCTTCCTCTCCATCACCACGCGGGAGTCGGCGCAGGAGGTGTCCCCATGAGACCGATCCTCGCCATCGCGCGGAAGGAATTCCTCTCCTTCTTCTTCGCGCCCATGGCCTACGTGGTCATGGCCTCCTTCCTGCTCATGAACGGGTTCATCTTCTCGGTGATCCTCGCGGCCCTCAGCCGTCCCGGGGCGTTCTCCGCCAGCCCCATGGCGGTCTTCTTCGGCGGCACCATGTTCTTCTGGATCTTCATGATCCTGGTGTCCCCCGTAGTGACGATGAAGCTCGGCGCCGAGGAGCGGAAGAGCGGAACCATCGAAACCCTGATGACCGCGCCGGTCTCCGACCTCGAGGTGGTCGTCGGCAAGTACGCGGGCGCCGTCGGCCTCTACCTCGCGCTGTGGATCCCGACGCTGCTCTACCCGGTCATCCTCGCGCAGTACTCCAAGGTGGATTGGGGCCCGGTGGCCTCGGGCTACCTGGGCATCCTCCTCGTGGGCCTCTTCTTCCTGGCCGCGGGCCTCTTCACCTCCTTCGCCTCGCGAAACCAGGTGGTGGCGGCCATCCTGGCCTTCGGGATCCTCGTGCTGCTCATTACGCTCTCCATCATGGCCATCCTCACGACGGACCCCCTCTGGAAGGGGATCCTCGAGTACGCAGACCTCTGGGGGATGATGCAGAACTTCGGGCGCGGCGTCGTCGACAGCCGCGCCGTCGCCTACTGCCTGTCGGGCGCGGGCCTCTTCCTCGCCCTCGCCCACCAGGCCCTCCAGGCGAGGAGGTGGCAATGATCCGGAAGCGCCTCCTCCAGGAGACCAACTGGGGCGCCTTCCTCGCGCTCTCGCTGGCCCTCTTCCTCATCGTGAACTACCTGGGCTACCGCCACTACCACCGGTGGGACCTGACGAGCTCCAAAGCCTTCAGCCTCTCGGACCAGACGAAGAAGGTGCTCAAGGACCTGAAGTCCGACGTGAAGGTGGTGGTCTTCCTGCCGCCGGGCGACGACCTCTACACGCGGGTGAAGGACCTGCTCTCCGCGTACGCCGACCGCTCGTCCCACATCAAGGTCGAGACCGTCGACCCCGACGCGGACCGCGCGCGCTTCGAGACACTCGCCAAGAAGTACAAGGTGCAGGCCACCAGCGTGGTCGTCTTCGACACGGGCGACAACAGCCGCTACGTCGAGAAGGACCAGATGGTGGACTACGACTTCTCGGGCATGCAGTTCGGCGCGCCTGCGAAGATCAAGGGCTTCAAGGCGGAGGAGGCCTTCACCAACGCCCTCCTCAACCTCCTCGACCCCAGACGGCCGACCATCTATTTCACGTTGGGCCACGGCGAGCACGGCGCCCAGGGCGCCGACGGTGTGGGCACCCTCCGCGACCGACTCTCCAAGGAGGGCGCGCAGGTGAAGGACTGGGAGAGCCTGGGCAAGAGCGAGGTTCCCAAGGACTGCGACCTGCTCGTCGTCGCGGGCCCTCAGAAGCCCTTCCTCGCCCAGGAGGCGCAGGCCATCGGCGCGTACCTCTCCCAGGGCGGCAAGGGGCTCTTCCTCATCGATCCCGAATTCACCGAGGGCGCCAAGGCCTTCCAGGAGACGGGCCTCGAAAGCGTACTGACATCGTGGGGTGTGACCCTCGGCCGGGACATCGCCATCGACCCCAAGGCCGGCGTGCCCAACCTCGGCGCGCAGACCTTCTTCGCCGGCGGTTACTCGCAGAGCCCCGTGGTGAGGGACCTGGCGCAGAACAAGCTCCCCACGCTCTTCGCCCTCGCGCAGTCCCTCGCGGAGGGCGCCGCGGCCGACACCGACTACGCTGCGACCACCCTCATCCGAACCACGAACGATGCATGGGGTGAGAAGGACCTGACGAACCTGGAGAACGTCACGCACGACGCCTCCGACACGCCCGGCCCCCTCGACGTGGCCGTGGCGGTCGCCTCGGAGAAGCCGGGCAAGAAGACGCGCCTGCTCGTCTTCGGCGATTCGGACTGGGCCGGCGACCAGCTCATCCAGGCCGGTCCGGGCAACCTCATCCTCGCGCTCAACTCGACCCACTGGCTCCTGTCCCAGGAAAACCGCATCGCCATCCCGCCCAAGAGCGAGGTGGAGACGCACCTCAGCCTCACCGGCTCACAGGCCAACGTCCTCTTCGTCCTCTTCGTCGTGGTCCTGCCCGCGGCGGCAGCGGGAGCCGGCATCTACGTGTATCTGCGGCGGAGGAGGTAGGGCCTTGAAGCGGGGCACCTGGATCTTGCTGGGGCTGGTGGCCCTCCTCGCGGCGGCCATCCTCCTGTGGGAGCGCAAGCAGCCCACCACCGACGAGCGGGCGGAGGGCAAGCTCAAGGTCTTCGACCTCCAGAAAGCCGACGTGACGGGGCTCGTGCGGGCCGGCGAGCATCCCCTCGAGCTGGCGCGCTCCGGCGAGGACCGCTGGGAGCTCCGGGCGCCCCTCAAGGACCTCGCCGACCGCTACGGCGTTGAGGGTTTCGTGGAGCGGCTGAACCAGACGAGGGCCCTGCGGACCGTCTCGGCGGGCGCGGCGCTCGGGCCCTTGGGGCTCGAGCGGCCTCGGGCCACATGGACCGTGAAGGAGGGAGCGCGGAGCACCACGGTGGATGTGGGTTCGAAGGCCGCCCTCGACGAGGGGCTCTACATCCGAACGGATGGCAAAATCGCCCTGGTCCCCACCGACCTCGAGAGCCTGCTCACGAAATCCCCCGACGACTTCCGGCTCAAGAATCTGACCGCCGCAGCGACGCCGGAGGTGAAATCTTTCATGCTGAAGACCGCGGCCGGCGAACCGTTCGCAGCGCACCGCGACCCGAAAGTCGGTTGGCTCGTCACGGCGCCCTTCCAGGACTGGGGCTCCGCCGCGGCCATCGAACAGATGCTCGACGACGTCTCCCTCTGCCTCGTGGACCAGTTCGTCCAGGGCAGCCCCGATTCCAAGAGCCTCGGCCTCGACCCGTCCCAGTGCACCGTGAGGCTCGAGATGGAGAAGGGAGCCCCGATCGAAATCGCGCTCGGCGGCGTGGTCCCCGGGAGCGATCCTGCAAAGAAGCTCGTCTATGCCACCGTGTCGGGTCGCCCCTCGCCCATGACCGTCTCCTCGAACAGCCTGCGGTTCCTCACCACATCGCCCGAGGCTTACCGCTCCCTCGAGGTCTTCCCCGAGGATGCCATGGAGGCCCGGGAGCTCAGGGTGGCCGGCAAGAACTCCGTGACCCTCGCGCGGGACGACAAGAAGGGCTGGGCCTTCGAGGCAACGGCGCCCCATGGCGCCAACGACGCGGGCGGCCTCCCCGCGGCCCTCGCCTCCCTCCGCGGGGAGAAGGCCGTGCCGTGGCAGGGCCCCTCCACCCCGGGCTTCGGGCAGGCCGAGGTTACTTTCGTCTTGAAGGGCGCCGGGGGGAAGCAGAAGGTGGACGTGGGCCCGGAGGTCGACGGCAGGCGCCTCGCGCACGCCGAGGGCCGTCCCGTGGCGCTCCAGCTCCCCAAGGAGGGCTGGGCCACGGTAGAGGCGGCGCTCAGACTGTCGGGTGGGGCGGGAGAAAAACCCGCTCCGGCGCCGGGGAAAGGCCCGTGAAGATCCGCTTCGAGCGCCGCACCCCTAAGAGTGAGCTGCCCGCCTGGCCCTTCGTGGGCCTGGGGATCGGCTTCCTGCTGATGGCCGCGGGGATCGTGAAGCTCTTGCCGGCCAAGTGGTTCCCGCCCTGCGGGTTCCACACCGTGACGGGGCACCCGTGCCCCTCGTGCGGCGGGACGAGGATGATGTTCCTCATGCTCGGGGGCCATCCGCTCGAGGCCTTCCGCATGAACCCCCTCTTCGCGACGCTCTTCTCGGGCTTCGCGGCGTGGTTCCTGGTGGGGCTCGCGGGGCGGCTCGCGGGGTACGACCTCCGCATCGACGTGGGGCGCAGGGAGGAGAAGTGGCTGTGGCTTGCCCTCCTGGCCTCCTTTCTGGTGAACTGGGCGTACCTCTGGCGCGCGGGCGTCTGACGCCGCGGGCCGCGAGAGGCGACGAGGAGATCCCATGCCCCTGAAGGTGCCGGACTGGTCCCGTTCCCGTGTGCTCGTGGTGGGCGATGTCATCCTGGACCGCTTCGTCCAGGGAGCCGTGCGCCGCATCTCCCCCGAGGCCCCCATCCCCGTCGTGGAGGTCACCGGCGAGCGGCACGTCCTGGGCGGCGCGGCCAACGTGGCCCACAACGTGGGCGCGCTCGGCGGCCAGGTGGTGCTCGTGGGCGCCGTCGGGCAGGACCGTCACGGCGAATCCCTTCGCAAGCTCCTGGGGGATTCGGGTCTGGGTGCCGAGCACCTCCTCACCCTCGAGGGCCGGCCCTCCACCGTGAAGACGAGGATCATCGCCCAGCACCAGCAGGTGGTCCGCGTGGACCGCGAGACCCGCGAGGCCATCCCCCCGCAGGCGTGGGAGGACCTCGAGGCGAAGGTCGTCGCGCTGCTGCCCGAATGCGCCGCGGTGGTGGTCTCCGATTACGCCAAGGGCATTTTCAACCCCGAGCGCCTGGCCAGGCTCGGCAAACTGTTCCGCGCGGCCGGTAAGCCTTGCGTCGTGGACCCCAAGCCCGTGCACTTCCCCTATCCCGGCGCCACCATCGTCACGCCCAACCGCCAGGAGGCTGCGGGCTTCTACGGCAGGCCCTTCGCCACGGTGGAGCTCGTCCGCGTGGCGGCGGACCTCTTCGAGCGGACCGATTGGGACGCGATCCTCTTCACCCTCGGGGAGGAGGGGATGGCGGTGGCCCAGAGGGACGGCGCCCTCGAGCGCATTCCCTCGCGCGTCCGCGAAGTCTACGACGTGACCGGCGCAGGCGACACGGTCGTGGCCGGCCTCTCTCTCTCGCTCTCCGCGGGGCTCTCCCTCGTGGAGGCCGCCCGGGTGGCCAACGCCGCGGCGGGCGTCGTGGTGGGCAAGACGGGGACGGCCGTGTGCACGGCGGAGGAGCTCGCCGATTCCCTCCGGGAGGAGCGGTGAGCCCTTCCCAGGCCGTCACCCCCGATCCGCGGACCCGGCACGGCGGCGCCGTGTCCGACATGTTCACGTCCATCGCCTCCACGTACGACCTCCTCAACCACCTCCTCTCCCTGAACGTGGACCGCCACTGGCGGACCGTCACCGTGCGGACCCTGGCCCCGGCCGCTGAGGACCGCGTGCTGGACCTCTGCACGGGCACGGGGGATCTCGCCCTCGCGCTGGTGAAGCGCACGGGCGCCAGGGTGGTGGGGGCCGACTTCAGTTCGGGGATGCTCGCCGTCGCGCGGGAGAAGATCGCCAGGCGGAACCTCACGCTGCCTCTCGTCCAGGCGGACGCTCTCGCCCTGCCCTTCGCGCCCCGCTCCTTCGAGGGCGCCATGGTGGCCTTCGGGGTGAGGAACTTCGAGGACCTCGACGCCGGCCTTCGGGAGATGGCGAGGGTCCTGACGCCGGGAGGGAGGCTCGCCGTCCTCGAATTCTCCTCGCCGGACCGCTCCCCCTTCGGCCACCTCTACCAGTTTTACTTCCGCAGGGTCCTCCCCCTCGTCGGGCGCCTCGTCAGCGGCTCTCCCGGCCCGTACGCCTACCTGCCGGCCACCGTGGAGGGGTTTCCCGACGCGGCGGCCTTCGCGGGGAAGCTCGGGGCCGCCGGCATGGTGGTCCTGGAACAGAAGCGGCTCACCGGAGGGATCGCCACCCTCCACCTCGCCCGGAAGGCGGAGGGCACGGCGCCCTCGGGTACAATGACACCATGAGCAGGGTGCTCGCGGTGGACTGGGGGACGAGGCGCGTCGGGGTGGCCATCTCCGACGAGACGTGGTCCCTCGCGCGTTCCCTGCCGACGATCCACGTGGAGAGCCCCCGCGAGGCCGCGGTCGCGCTCATCGAGCTGGTGCGCGAGAACGAGGTGGCCATCATCGTCATGGGCGACCCCGTCCACATGGACGGGCGGGAGGGCTCGAGCTCCTTCCGAGTCAGGCGCCTCCGGAGCCGCCTCGAGCGCGCCCTGCCGGGCGTCCGCTTCATCCTCTGGGACGAGCGCCTCAGCAGCCGCCAGGCCTTGGAGATGCTGAAGGAGCGCCAGGAGCGCATCCGCGGGGCGCCGGGCCGCCTCGACCAGGTGGCCGCGGCCATCCTCCTCCAGAGCTTCCTGGATTCGAACCCCCGATGACCAGGATGCTGTTCCGCTGGCTCGTGGTCGGGTCGGGCCTGGCGCTGGCCGCCGCCGCGCTCTGCGGCGCGCTCCTCGCCTGGGACTGGCACGCGCCGTACAAGCGCTCCGCGTCGCCCGTGCTCGTGACGGTGGCGAAAGGCCAGCGCGCGGGGCAGGTCCTCGAGGTCCTCTCGCGCGAGGGCGTGGCGCGCAGCCGCATCTCGCTCAAGCTGGCCTACTCCATTTACGGGCGGCCGCGGGGGCTTCGCGCGGGGACCTACCGTTTCGACAGGCCCCTCTCGCCCCTCCAG
The DNA here is from genome assembly GCA_037440125.1 of Acidobacteriota bacterium. Lineage (GTDB taxonomy): Bacteria > Acidobacteriota > UBA4820 > UBA4820 > DSQY01 > JAKAJA01. The sequence continues at coordinate 17,926 of JBBIUU010000034.1, read as the reverse complement.
GTCATCGGCATGCTCAACCGCGGGGAGGTCATCTACGTGAAGGTGACCGTCCCCGAGGGCCTGCGGCTGGACGATGTCGCGCACGTGCTCTCCGAGGCGGGGCTGGGTCAGGAGGACGCCTTCCGCCGGGCCATGGGGCGCCCCGACGCCATCCGGGACCTCGATCCCCAGGCGAGGGACCTGGAGGGCTACCTCTTCCCCGAGACCTACCTCCTCGACCCCACGCTGAGCGAGGCCGCCGTGGTCCAGACCCTGGTGAAGGGTTTCCGTGCGTGGTGGCTCGGCCAGGACCGTCCCCTCACCGCGGGCCGGACGCTTCGGGAGGCGGTGATCCTCGCGTCGCTGGTGGAAAAGGAGACCGCGGCGCCCGCGGAGCGCCCCCTCATCGCGGGTGTCTTCGAGAACCGCCTGAGGCTCGGCATGCCCCTGCAGACGGACCCCACCATCGTCTACGCCCAGTCGGTGGCGGGCGCCTACCGGGGCTTCCTGACGCGGATGGACTGGGGCTACGACAGCCCCTACAACACTTACCTCCACGCCGGCCTGCCCCCGGGCCCCATCTGCAGCCCGGGCAAGGCGTCGCTCGACGCCGCGCTGGCCCCGGCGCCCTCCGAGTTCCTCTACTTCGTGAGCAAGAACAACGGGACGCACGCCTTCTCCAGGACCCTCGAGGAGCACAACCACGCCGTGGCCGCCCATCAGCATGGGAAGGACCCCTCACCGTCGCGCCGGGGGGGCGGACGGTGAACGCCCGCTTCGTCCTCGTCCGTCCCCGCTCGCCCGGGAACGTGGGTGCCGTGGCCCGCGCCATGAAGAACTTCGGGCTCTCGGACCTCGCGCTGGTGGACCCACGCCTCCACCGGGACGGCGACGAGCCGGGCGCCGAGCCCTACTTCGAGCGGGAGTCCCGGCGGATGGCCTGGCACGCGTCGGACCTCCTGGACGCGGCGCAGACCTACCCCGACCTGCGGAGCGCGCTGGCGCACAGCTCGCGGGCCTTCGCGACGGCGCCCCAGGCCCACTCGCGCCTGCCGGCCCTGACGCCCGAGGCGGCCGCCGAAGAGCTCGCCGCGGGGGCGGAGCGCCCGCCGGCGCTCGTGTTCGGCTCGGAGTCCTCGGGGCTGACGCTCGACGAGATGGCGCTGTGCGCGGGCGTGGTGGTGATCCCCACGGACCCGGCGTACCGGGACCTCAACCTGGCGCAGTCCGCGGTCCTGATGGCGTACCTCCTCTTCCGGGCGGCAGGCCGCGGCGTGGACCCCCGGCACCCGGCGGAGGCATCGCACGAGGAGATCCAGCGGAGCGCCGATGCGCTCATGGAGCTCGCGAGGCGCACGGGGTTCCTCCAGCACGGGGGCGAGCCGGTGGCGCGGGAACTCCAGAGCTTCATGCACCGATCGAGGATGAGCGGCAGGGAGGCGGGGCTCTTCGCGAGCCTCTTCAGGAAGATCGCGCACGGCACGGGCGACCGCTGACGCGGCGCCGCCTTTTCGGGAGGAGAAGAGATTGGACACGAAGCGCCGTTCCTGGGCCAAATCGATCACGTGGCGCATCGCGGGCATCGTCCTTCTGGGCGCCATCACGTGGTTGGTCACCAAGAGCTGGAAGGACATGACGATCATCACGGTGCTCTTCCACGGCATCCGCCTGGTGCTCTACTACGTGCACGAGAGGATGTGGGAGCGCGTCGAGTGGGGCCGCATCCAGCACCCCCTGGCGTGCCTGCCCGTGAAGGGGACGCTGACCCCCGAGGACATGGACCAGGTCCGGCAGAAGCTCCGCGAGCTCGGCTACGTGGAGTGAGGAGGAGCGCATGGCGACGACGCTCGTCCTGATCGACGTCCAGAACGACTACTTCCCCGGGGGCCGCATGGTCCTCCACGGAAGCCCCGAGGCGGGCCAGCACGCCCACCGGCTCCTCGCGCACTTCCGGAAGCGGGGCCTCCCCACGGTCCACGTCCAGCACCTCGCGGCCTCTCCGGCGGCCACCTTCTTCCTCTCCGGGACCGAGGGCGCCGAGATCCGCGCCTCCGTCGCGCCGTTGCCCGGCGAGCGGGTCGTCCAGAAGCACTTTCCCAACGCGTTCCGCGAGACGGCCCTCCTCGAGCTGCTCAGGGCCGACGGCGCCGAGCGCCTTGTGGTCTGCGGCATGATGACGCACATGTGCGTCGACGCCACCGTCCGCGCCGCCGCGGATCTCGGCTTCGAGGTCCTCCTGGCCCAGGACGCCTGCGCCACCCGCGCGCTCTCGCACGGCGGCGTGACCGTCCCGGCCGAGCACGTGCACCTGGCCTTCCTCGCGGCGCTCGGGTCGGCCTACGCGAAGGTCGGGAGCACGGACGAGATCCTCGCCCAGCTCGCCTGATACCGGATCAGATCAAAGGGTCGGAATCGCCCGCTGGCCCTTGAGCCGCGGGCCGAAGAGGGGCGTCCCGGTCATCTCTTGGGGGATGGGGATGCCCAGGTGGTTCAGGAGGGTGGGCGCGACCGAAGCGAGGCCCAAGCCCGGCTCCTGCGACAGCACCACGGGATTCTCGGAGATCCAGATGAAGGGCACGAGGTTCGTGGTGTGCGCCGTGTGCGGATGCACGCCGTCCTCCTCGCGCATGCACTCCAGGTTGCCGTGATCCGCCGTGATGGCCACGGCGCCGCCCATGGAGAGGACCTTCTCCACCAGGCGCCCCAGGCACGCGTCGACGGTCCGGGCCGCCTCGCTCGCCGCGGCGAAGTCCCCCGTGTGGCCCACCATGTCGGGATTGGCGAAATTCAGGAGGATGAAATCGTACCGTCCCGAGTCGAGCTTCTGCTGGACGGCGTCGGTGAGCTCGAGGGCGCTCATGTCGGGCTTGAGGTCGTAGGTCGCCACCTTGGGCGAAGGAATGAGGACCCGGTCCTCGCCTGGGAACACCGCCTCGCGCCCCCCGTTGAAAAAGAAGGTCACGTGGGCGTACTTCTCCGTCTCCGCGGCGCGGAGCTGCATCAGGCCGTTCTCCGAGACCACCTCGCCCATGGTGTGCGTGGGCGTCTCGGTCTCGTAGGCGACGGGGCACGTGAAGTCCTTCTGGTACCGCGTCATGGTGGCGTAGGCGGCGAGCCGGGGGTGGACGCGGCGGGGGAACTCCTCAAAGGGATCGGCGCAGAAGGCCCTCGTGATCTCGCGGCCGCGGTCCGCCCGGAAGTTGAAGAAAAAGACAGCGTCGCCGTCAGAGATCCTTCCGTAAGGGCAGGGCCCGATGAGGGGGTCGATGAACTCGTCCGTAACCCCTCTGGCGTAGCTCGCGCGGACGCCCTCGAGCAGGTCAGGCACGTGTTCACCGGTGCCCTCGGTAAAGGCGGCGTAGGCCTTCTCCACGCGGTCCCAGCGGCGGTCGCGGTCCATGGCCCAGTAACGCCCCATCACCGTGGCCACCTCGCCCACGCCCTCCGTCTTGAGGAAGGCGAGGAAGTCCTCGAGGTAGCCCGCGCCGGCCTTCGGCGGCGTGTCTCGGCCGTCGGTGATGGCGTGGACCGCCACGCGGCCCAGCCCCTCGCGCCGAGCCATCCGAACGAGGGCCTTGAGGTGGTCGATGTGGCTGTGGACCCCGCCGTCGGAGAAGAGGCCCATGAGGTGGAGGGTCCCGCTGCGGGCCGCGGCGCACGTGGCCTTGAGGCCCGGGTTCTCGAAGAAGGACCCGTCGGCGATGGCTTGGCTGATGCGGGGCAGCTCCTGGAAAATGACGCGTCCCGCGCCGAGGGTCAGGTGGCCGACCTCGGAGTTCCCCATCTGGCCGTCGGGGAGGCCCACGGCTTCGCCCGAGGCGACGAGCGGACGCCAGGGATAGCGCTCGCGCCACGCCGGATAGTGTCGCAGACCCGATCGAGTCACGGCGTTGAAGGCCCAGTCGTCCTGGAGCCCCCATCCGTCGAGGACCGTCAGGAGGAGCGGGCGCCGGCGCGGTTCGTCCACTGGATGTCCTGGTAGAAGATGGGGTTGGGCTCCTGGATCTCCTGGAGGAGCTCGTCCTTGAAGCTCGGGATGTAGGAGTCCCATCGCTGGCACTTGGAGCAGAAGGCCTTCCACCCGGGCGAGACGTCGCCGCAGGAGGCGCAGCGGTAGTTCAGCTCGAAGGGGTTGAGGACCTTGATGACCTCGCGGTAGTTGCCGCACGCGGCGGCCGCATCGTCCCTGCGCTCGCGGATGCGCCCCAGGTAGTACTGCAGGAGGCCCGACTGGCGGATGCTGCCCTCGATCTCGCGGAAGAGCGCATCGGCCCGGTCGAGAACCTCGAGCCGGTAGTAGAGGCGCCCGAGGAGGAACTTGGGGATGACCTTCCGGTCCGTGGTGGCGATGAGGTTCTGGTAGTACCGCACGGCGCTCTCGGGGTTCCCCTTGTCCATGAAGAACTGCTCCATGGCCATGAGGCAGGTCACCGAGGTGATGCGGCGGTACCCGTCCAGGTAGACCTCCACCGCCTCCGCCTCCCGGCCGTCGCGCAGGTACGCTTCGGCGAGCTTGAGGTACGCCGAGATGAAGGAGGGGTGGTTCTTGCGGAGCTTCTCGAACTGGGAGATGGCCTCGGAGTACTTCTCCTGCGCCAGGAGGTCCACGCCGATCTCGTACATGAGCCCGGGGGCGAAGGGCGCGTCCTCGGCGCGCTCTTCCTCCAGGACGCGGGCGTCCTGGATCCGGTCCTGAGTTTCGAGGGCCTTCCGCCAGTTGGCCTCCTGGATGTAGAGGGTCCTCAGGGTCCGGAGGGCCTTGAGGGCGCGCTTGGGCTGGATCCGGAGGATCTCCCACAGGTGCTTCTTGGCCTCCTCGTGGTCGCGGAGGGCGAGGTAGTCCTCCACGAGGGCGTAGAGCGTGGGGATGTCCTCGGGGTGCTCGTTCAGGGCGGAGCGGTGACGGGCCAGGGCCTCCTCGGGGCGGCCCGCCGCGCGCAGGGCGTCGCCGAGCTTGAGGAGCGCCGGGAGGTACCCCGCCTGGGCGTCGAGGGCGTGCTGGAAGTGGTTGATAGCCTCCAGAGGCCGGCTGCCCAGGATGGCGTCCAGGCCCTTGAGGTAGTGCTCCTCCGCCACGCGCTCGTTCTGCTGGCGGAGGTTGCGCAGCCACCGGGTGACCACCTGGGTGATGCCGCTGACGGCGAGCCAGAGGGCGAAGCTCAGGAACCCGGCGAGGAGCGCCAGGGTGAGCACCCACGACGTGGGGATGTGGACGCCGAAGAAGTTGAAGGGGGCGTGGAGGACGGGGCCGTTGAGGGCGACGAGGGTCACCACAGCGACGAGGAGGAAGATCAGGAAGCCGGTGATGACCGCGGTCTTGAAGCGCATCGCCCGGTGCTACTCGATGAGGCCCCGGTCCTGGAGGTCCTGGCAGTCCACGCAGTGGCGGGCCCAGGGTACGGCCTCGAGGCGCTTCTTCTGCATGGGCTTGCCGCAGTGGCTGCACTCGCCGAAGGTGCCGTTCTTGATGCCGCGGAGGGCGTCGTCGATGAGGCGCATGATCTGCCGGTCCGCGTCCGAGAGGGCGTACCAGAACTCCTTGTTGTAGTTGACGGAGGCCTCGTCGGCGGGGTCGAGGGCACCGTCCGCGCCCGCGTCGCCGCTCCGGCTCAGCTTGTCCCGGTAGGCTTCCTGGAGCTCGGTGCGCTTGGCCTGGAGGGCCTTCTCGAACTGCTTCATGCTCTTCTTGTCCATCGGGACTCCCTTTCCACTCCTCGGTGACTACTTGGCGTAGGGCTTGCCCGCGTAGAGGGCGCCGGCCCTGAAGATCTGCTCCAGGAGGACCACGGTGGCCAGCTCGTGCGGCAGGGTCATCTTGGAGAGGGACACCCTGCGGTGCGCCACCTCCAACACGTCCCGGTGCAGGCCGTGGGCCCCCCCGACGAGGAACGCGGGCCTCTTCCCCGCGTCCTTGAAGGACCCCAGCATCCGCCCGAAGGCCGGGCTGTCCATGGCCTCCCCGCCGGGGTCCAGGGCGACCACCGTGCCGCCCTTGGGCACCCTCCTCAAGAGGGCGTCACCCTCCTCCTTGACCCGCGTCGCCACGTCGCGGTTCCTGCTCGCGGCGACGGAGTCCAGCTTCACCTTCCACTCGCCGCCGACCATAGCGGCGTAACGTTCCGCGCTCTGCCGGAACCCCTGGTCTGAGAGCTTCCCCACGGTGACGACCAGTAGTTCCCACATCCGCAGTGACCCCATATGATACTCTATTTCTCGCTGCGCCTCAAATGGGCCCAGAGGGCCTTCCGGCTCACCCCGAGCCACCTCGCCGCGCGGCTCCGGTTGCCCCCCACGCGTGCCAGCACCGCCCGGATGTAGGCGTCCTTCATCTCCGCCAGGGTGAGGCGCCTCGCGAGGCCCTCCTCCAGGGGTGCCGGGCCCGACCAGAAGGAGGGGGGCAGGAGGTCGGGCGTGAGGCGCGCCTCCCCGCTGAGGCCGAGGGCCTCCATCCGCTGGGCCAGTTCCCGGAGGTTTCCGGGCCAGGCGTACTCCCTCAGGGCGCGGTGGAGCTCGGGGGCGATCTCGGGCACGGGGACCCTTGCCCTGCGACACGCGGCCCGAAGGAAGTGGTCCGCGAGGAGGGGGATATCCCCTACGCGCTGGGAGAGGGGCGGGAGCTCGACCCGGATGACGTCCAGTCGGTAGAGGAGGTCTGCCCTGAGCAGGCCCCGTTCCATGAGCGTCTCGGGGGGGTCCTGGAAAAGGGCGACGAGGCGCGCCTCCAGGCGCATGGGGGCGCCCCCTCCGATGCGCTCGAAGGGTTGACCCTCGAGAAGGCGGAGGAGGGCCGCCTGCTGGTGGGGTTTGAGGTGCTCGACGCCCTCCAGGCAGAGGGTGCCTTTGCCTGCGGATTCGAAAATCCCCGCGCGCTGGTCCACCCCCGTGGCCGCGCCGCTCCGGATGCCGAAGAGCTCGGCCTCGAGGAGCGTCTCGGGGATCGCGCCCCCGTGCCACTCCACGAGGGCCGTCTTGGGATGCCCGCCCCACTGGTGCATGAGGCGGGCCAGGTGGGACTTGCCGCTCCCCGTCGGCCCCACGATGAGGACCGGGCTCCGCCCCGCCGCGACCCGCCGGGCGAGCGCCACGGCGGCCCGGAAGGCCGGATCCTTGCCGACGAGGGGGAGGCGGCTCACGGGAGGACCCGGGGGGCGTCCATCCAGATGCGTTCGAGGCCGTAGTACGCGCGCTTGTCCTCGTAGAAGAGGTGCGCGATGAAGTCGCCGTAGTCCATCAGGACCCACTGGCCGGGCCCGAGGCCCTCCACGTGGTGGGGCTTGCGCTTGAACTCCGCCAGGAGCTTCTCCTCGACGCTCCTCGCCATGGCCTGGACCTGGCGGGTGTTCCGCCCGTGGGCGATGACGAAGTAGTCGGTCATGCCGGTGAGCTCCCGGAGGTCCAGGATCACCGGGTCTTCCGCCTTGGCGTCGGCCAGGGCCTCGAGGAAAGCCTTCAGGAGAGCGCCGTCCGCGGGTGCCTTCAACGTATCCTCCTCTTCGCGGGGCCCGCCGGTGCGGCGTAGAGCCCCTGCCTCTCTATATAGCGGAGGACGGTCGCGGGGACCAGCCCTCTCTCGATCGAACCGTCGGCCAGAGACGCTCGAACCTCCGTCGAGCTCACCCGGAGCTCGGGGGTCCGGAGCAGGTCGACGCGGCCCTCGGCCCACGGCGGGAGCTTTTGGCCCTCGCCATCCCTGGGAACCACGGCCAGCCTTGCGAGGTCCAGGATGCGCCGGGCCCGGTGCCAACTCGGGAAGCTGGCCAGGCTGTCCCCTCCGACGATCAGGAAGAGCTCCGCCCCGGGGTGCTCCCGGCGGAGGGATTCCAACGTGCTGACGGTGTAGGAGATCCCGCCCCGGTCCAGCTCCCTGGTGTCGAGGGCCCACTGCTCCTTCCCGGCGAGCGCGAGCGCCACCATGGCCGCCCGGTGGAACGGCGAGGCCATCGGCGCACGGCCCTTCAGGGGCTGGCGGGCGCAGGGTACGAAGAGGACGCGGTCGAGCCCCAGACGGGACTGGGCGAGCCTGGCCATCCTCAGGTGCCCCGCGTGCGGGGGGTCGAAGGTCCCGCCGAGGATCCCCAGCCTCATGGTTCGTCACCCTCGGTGAGGAAGTCCCAGGCCTTGCCCAGGAGGGGCCTGAGGCCCTCGTGGGTGGCGGCGGAGATCCGCAGATAGGAGGCCCCGCGGGCGTGAGCGTACTCGCGTAGGGAGGCCTCCGCCTCCCAGTCGCTGGTCACGTCGGCCTTCGTCCCGACGAAGACCACGGGCTTGTCGGGCAGCCCCGCACCGTAAGCCTCAAGCTCGCGCTCCACGACCTGGGCCCGCTCCACGGGAGGCGAGGTGGGGTCCGAGAGGTCCACGAGGTGGAAGAGGACCCGGGTCCGCTCCACATGCTTGAGGAACTGGTCGCCGAGCCCGACGCCCTGGTGGGCGCCCTCGATGAGGCCGGGGATGTCGGCGATGACGAAGGACTGGTGGTGCGCCCACTCCACGACGCCCAGGACGGGGCGGAGCGTGGTGAAGGGGTAGGGCGCGATTTTGGGCCGGGCGTTGGAGACCGCCGCGAGGAGGGTGGATTTCCCGGCGTTGGGCAGGCCCACGAGGCCCACATCGGCCAGGAGCTTCAGCTCGAGACGGACCCAGAGCTCCTCCCCCTCGCCGCCGGGCTCGAACTCGCGCGGCGCCTGGTGGGTGGACGTCTTGTAGCGCGCGTTGCCCTTGCCGCCCTTGCCGCCCTTGGCCACCACGAACTTCTGACGCGGTTCCACGAGATCGGCGATGGGCTCATCCGAGTCGTCGGTAAGGACCATGGTCCCCAGGGGTACGGGGATGACGAGGCGGTTGCCGGAAGCCCCCGTCTTGAGGGCCCCCTTGCCGGCCTCGCCGTTCTCGGCGTGGAAGGACTTCTTGTAGCGGAAGGCGATGAGGGTCCGGACCTGCGGCCTTGCCACGAGGATGACGTCGCCGCCCCGGCCGCCGTCACCTCCGTCGGGGCCCCCGCGCGGGACGTACTTCTCCCGTCGGAAGCTCACGCACCCGGAACCGCCTCGACCTGCTCGCACGAAGATCCGGGCGGAGTCCAGGTACATCGAGGAGGGGGGTTACTGCTGGTGGGCGACCACGTCCACGAAGAGGCCCAGCTTGCCGCGGTGACGGAAGGCCACCACGCCGTCCGCCAGGGCAAAGAGGGTGTCGTCGCTGCCGCGGCCCACCTGGATGCCGGGCTTGTACGGGGTCCCGCGCTGCCGGACGAGGATGGTGCCCGCCTTGACCTGCTGGCCGCCGAAACGCTTCACGCCGAGGCGCTGGGCGTTGGAATCGCGACCGTTGCGGGAGCTGCCTTGACCTTTCTTGTGTGCCATGGTGTTCTCCGAATCAGGCCTTCTCGATGCTCAGGATCTCGACCTCGGTGAAGGGCTGGCGATGGCCGCGCAGTTTCTTGTACTGCTTGCGGCGCTTCTTGTGGAAGACCAGCACCTTGCGCCGCTTCCCGTCGCCGAGAACCTTGCCCTTGACCGAGTAGGCGACCTTGCCGCCACTGGTCCAGACCTGGTCGCCGTCCACCACGAGCAGGGCCTCCAGGGCCACTTCGGCGCCCGCGTCCTGCCCGAGCTTCTCCACCCTCACTTTGTCCCCGGCCGACACCTTGTACTGCTTGCCGCCGGTTTGGATGATCGCGTACATACACACCTCCAGCCGTGCAATCAAAGAGGATACTAGGAAATGCCTTTCCTGTCAATCCCTAGCGGTGTGAGCGGGGTAGCCGGAGGGAGCGTAACCCCTTCGGTTGACAGGGGTCCGGGGGGTGGGTACACTCGCGGCGGAGGAACCCCCCATTGGTCGTGACCTGCACCTCGTGCAAGAAGAAATACCGCTTGGAGGACAAGCACTTCGTGGGCCGGGACCGGTTCCAGTTCAAGTGCCCCTCCTGCGGCCAGCCCATCGAGGCGCGGAAGCTCCAGGCGGAGGGTCCGCCTGAGCCCCCCGCGACGGGTAAGGTCAAGAAGATCGAGGCCACCTGGACCGAATCGGATGTCCCCGAGGCCGATCTCCTGGCCCTGCCCTCCGGCAGGCGGGTCAGCCTGGCGGTCCTCCAGGGTGCCGACTCGGGCCTCATCCTGCCCGTCGACAAGCCCGTCATCATCATCGGGCGGGCCGACGCCGACCTCGTCCTCGGAGACAGCGAGGTTTCAAGGCGCCACGCCAGGCTCGAGTTCAAGGGCCCGAACGTCCAGCTCCGCGACCTGAACAGCACCAACGGGACCTACGTCAACGAACAGCGCATCACCTTGACCGCGGTGGAGAACCAGACCGAGTTCCGGGTCGGGGCCACCACCCTCATGCTCATCATCACGGACGCCGAAGAGTAAAGAACGACGCCATGCCCGAGACCGTTTTCGTGGCCATGTCGGGGGGCGTGGACTCCTCCGCCGCGGCACTTCTGCTCATCGAACAGGGGTATCGCGTGGTGGGGGTGACCCTCCGCCTCTACGATTCCTGCGGGGCTCCCGCCTCCAGGGGCTGTTGCGCCCTCGAAGATGCGGCGGACGCCCGGGCCGTGGCCCGGCACCTCGCGATCGAGCACCGGGTCCTCGAGTACCAGGTCCCCTTCGAGCGCGACGTCATCGGGCCCTTCGTGGCGGCCTACGCGGCGGGGCGCACGCCCAACCCCTGCATCGCGTGCAACGAGCGCGTCAAGTTCGGCGCGCTGTGGGAGTACACCCTCGCCCACGGAGGCGACCGCCTCGCCACGGGTCACCACGCCAGGCTCGTGGAGGCCGGCGGGCGGGTGGATCTGAGGCGCGCCGCCGACCGGGAGAAGGACCAGTCCTACGTCCTCTTCCCCCTGACCCTGGAGCAGCGCCGGCGCGTCCTCTTCCCGGCTGGAGAGATGGGCAAGGAGTCGCTCAGGGCCAAGGCGCGGGCCGCCGGCCTGCCCACGGCCGACAAGCGCGAAAGCCAGGACATCTGCTTCGTGGGCGATGGGGACTACGCCGACTTCGTCGAGAAGCGCCTCCCCGTGGTCCGCCCGGGAACCGTGAGGCACATGGACGGACGGGTCCTCGGCACCCACGGCGGGGTGCACCGCTTCACCGTCGGCCAGCGCCAGGGCCTCGGCATCCCCTTCACCGAGCCCCTGTACGTCGTCTCGGTGGATGCCGAGCGTGCCGAGGTCGTGGTGGGGCCCCGGTCGGCCCTCGACACGCCCGCCTTCTTGGCGGAGGGCTGGAACTGGCACTTCCCCGGGGGGGAGCGTCCCGCTGAGGCCGCCGTGCAGGTGCGCTACCGGCAGGCGCCCCGGTCCGCTGCGCTGGTTGAGGCGCCGGAGGGGCTGGTGGTAACATGGCGGGCCCTGCCGCAGTGCGTGACCCCGGGTCAGGCCGCCGTCGCCTACGTGGACGACACGGTGGTGGGGGGCGGTTGGATCGCCGGGAGGCGGGCATGACGGTCGCGGGCAGCTTCACCCTCTTCTTCTACGTCGTCGCGATGGCCTTCGCGCTCATCTACGGCGGCTTCAGGCAGAGGGTCCTCTTCGTCCTCACCATGGTCAGCGCCGGGGCGGGCTTCGTGGTCCAGACCTGGCAGATCGTCGAGGTCTGGCTCCAACGGGGTTACCCGCCTGCCACGAACCTGATGGAGCTGTTCCACCTAACGGCCTGGGCCGTGCTCGCGCTCTATTTCGCCATCTACCCCATGACCCGGAGCAAGATCCTCGTCTTCTTCCTCATGCCCCTCGTGGACCTCTGCTACCTCATGGGTCTCCTGGTCTCGTCGCACGATGCGGGGGTGGAGCCGAAGGCCTTCTACTTCACGACGTGGTTCGCCGTGCACATCTTCCTCCTCGTGTTCGGCATCGCCTTCTTCTTCGTGTCCTTCCTCTACGCCGCCATCTTCATCATGCAGGACCACAGCCTGAGGCGGCGGCACGCGCCCTCGCACCTGCCCATCCCTTCCCTGGAGGAGGCCGAGCGCTGGTCGGCGAGGCTCCTGCTCGCGGGGTACCCGATCTTCAGCGCGGGCATGTTCAGCTCCATCCTCTACGGCGTCCTCCACGGCAACCGCCAGGACTACCACCCCGGTGTCCTCGAGGTGGCCAGCGTCCTGGCCTGGGTCATGCTCGGCGTGGCGGGCTACGGGTGGCTCACGGCGAAGGTCCACCCGCGTCGGCGTTCGTGGTTCGTGGTGGCAGGGGCGGCCTTCTCCGTCCTCATCATCCTGGGGATCATCTGGCATTGAGCGACCTCGTCCTGGTAGGCGTCAACCATAAGAAGACCCCCGTGGAGCTGCGGGAGTGCCTGGCCTTCGGGGACCAGGAGAAGGGCCCCTTCCTCGAGAAGCTCCGCGCCGGCGGGCGCGCCAAGGGCGCCGTCCTCCTCTCTACGTGCAATCGCGTGGAGCTCTACGCCGAGCTCCCCGACGGCGTGACGCCGGGCCAGGTCATCGACGAGGTCATGGCCGCCCGCGACTTTCCCCGCGACCGCCGCGACCTCTTCTACGTCCAGCAGCACAAGGACGCCGTCCAGCACCTCTTCCGCGTGGCCTCCGGGCTGGACTCCATGATCCTGGGCGAGCCGCAGATCTTCGGTCAGGTGAAGGACGCCTACTTCCTGGCCCGCGACGCCGGGGCCGTGACCACGCCGCTGAACCTGCTGTTCCAGAAGGCCTTCCACGTGGCCAAGCAGGTGCGGACGCAGACCGGTATCGGCGAGCGGCCCGTGACCATCAGCTACGCCGCCTTCAACCTCGCGAGCAGCATCTTCGAGGACCTCAGCACCAAGCGCATCCTCTTGCTGGGCGCGGGCGAGATGAGCCGCATCGTGGCCACGCACTTCGTGGAGAGCGGCGTGAAGCAGGTCCGCGTGGCCAACCGGACCTACGAGCACGGCGTGGAGTTCGCGCGCACCTTCGGCGCCGAGGTGGTCGCCTGGGAGGACTTCCCCAAGGCCCTCATCCAGAGCGACATCGTCATCTCCTCCACGGGTGCCCCGCGCCCCATCATCCTCCGCCCCATGGTGGAGACGGTGATGAAGCTGAGGCGCTGGGCGAGCCTCTTCCTCGTGGACATCGCCGTGCCCCGCGACATCGAGGAGGGCGTCGGGAAGATCGACGGCGTCTACCTCTACGACATCGACGACCTCCAGGAGGTGGCCGACGAAGGCCTCGCGGAGCGGCAGAAGAAGGCCACCCTCGCCGAGGCCATGATCGCCTCCGAGCTCGACCTCTACGCGCGCTTCCTCGAGCACCAGGGCCTCTCGGAGGTCATCGGGGGCGTCATGGCGTGGGCCGCCCGCATCCAGGAGACCGAGATGGAAGAGTCCCTCCGCAAGCTCGGCGACCTGAACCCCAAGCAGCAGGAGCTCGTCCGCAACACCGTCCGCCGCGTGGTGCACAAGATCCTCCACGCCCCCATCACCCAGGTGAAGCGCCTCGTGCTCGAGGAGGAGACGGCCAACGCCCTCCACGTCTTCCGCGAGCTCTTCCCCGTCGAACCGGCCGAGCCCAAAGGCCCCCCCGAGGACAAATGAGCATGGACACGATTCGCATCGGGACCCGCGGCAGCGCGCTGGCGCTCTGGCAGGCCAACTACACGAAGGGCAGGCTCCAGGAGCTGGCGCCCGGCGCGAACGTGGAGATCTGCGTCATCAAAACGAGCGGCGACCTCATCCAGGACCGCGCGCTCCTCGAGGTGGGCGGCAAGGGGCTCTTCGTCAAGGAGATCCAGGTGGCGCTCCTGAAGGGCGAGGTGGACGTGGCCGTCCACAGCCTGAAGGACTACCCCGCGGAGAACCCGGAGGAGCTGGTCCTCGCGTGCGTGCCCCAGCGTCAGGACCCCCGCGACGCCCTCGTCCTCCCCGTCGGCAAGAACGTGGAGGACCTCCCCGCCACCCCCAAGGTCGGCACGGGGAGCCTCAGGCGCCAGTACCAGGCGCAGGGGGCCTTTCCGAACTGGGCCATCAGCGGCCTGCGCGGCAACGTGGACACGCGGCTGCGCAAGGTGGACTCGGGAGAGCTCGACGCCGTGATTCTTGCCGCCGCGGGCCTCAACCGCCTTGGCCATGGCGGCCGCATCACGCGCCTCTTCTCCCGCGACGAGATGGTTCCCGCCGTCGGCCAGGGCGCCATCGCCATCGAGACGCGGCACGACCACGCGGCCGCCCTCGCGCTCCTCTCGAAGATGCAGGACGAGCGCGCCCGCCACGAGATCGACGCGGAGCGCCGCTTCCTCGTGGGCCTGGGCGGGTCGTGCACCACGCCCCTCGGCATCCACGCCGAGGTCCTCGGCGACCGCGTGGTCCTGCGCGGTTTCCTGTCCTCCGTGGACGGCGCGGCGCAGATTCGCGACCGTGTGGAGGGCCCCGCCGCCCATGCGGGGACGCTCGCCGACGAGCTCCTCGACCGCTTCATGCGCGCCGGCGCCGCGGGCCTCCTCGGTAGAGAATGACATGGTAGGCCTCCGGGGCCGCCGCATCCTCATCACGCGGGCGCGGGCCCAGGGCGAGGCCCTGGCCCGGGCCATCGAGGACCTGGGTGGCCAGGTGGTCTGGGTGCCCGCCATCGAGACGCGCGCCGTGACCCTCGACGAGGAAGGTGAGGCGCTCCTACGCGGCCTCGACCGCTTCCGCTGGGTCGCCTTCACGAGCGACAACGCCGTGAAATTCTTCTTCCGGGCTCTGGAGCAGGAGGGGCTGGAGTTCCCCGAGCACCTCCGGCTGGCCTCCGTGGGCCCTGCCACCTCCAAGTCGCTCGTCGCGCGGGGGCTCGTCATCGAGGCCCAGCCCGAGACCTTCACGGGCCTCGACCTCGCCAAGCTCCTCGCGGAGAAGCACCTTCGCGGGCGCCTCCTGCTGCCCCGCGCAGCCGGGGGGCGCGACGAGCTCGCGGAGCCCCTGACGGAAGCCGGCTGGGAGGTGGTCCCCCTCGTGGTCTACGAGACGCGCCCGGCCCGCATCGCACCCGAGCACGTCTGGGCCATCGAGCAGGGCGTGGACGCCGCCCTCTTCGCCTCGCCCTCCGCCGTGAACGCGCTCTGGGACGCGCTGCCCGAGACGGGCCGCGCGGTCCTGCGACGGGCGGTGTGCCAGCCCATCGGCCCCACCACCGCCAAGGCCCTCGAGGCCGTGGGCCTCACGCCCGCGCTGCTGCCTCCCGAATCGACGGCCGAGGGGCTCGTCCGCGCCATCCTGGAGCGGCTGTCCTAGCGGTACAATCGCTCCATGAGCGACACCCTCTACCTCATCGACGGCTCCTCCATCCTCTTCCGCGCGTTCTTCGCCATCCGGTCGCTCTCCACGCGCGACGGGCGGCCCACCAACGCCATCTTCGGCACGCTGAAGATGGTGGAGAAACTCCTGCGGGAGCGGGACCCGAGCCACATCGCCGTGGTCTTCGACCTCCCGGGCCCCACCTTCCGCCACGAGGCCTACGAGGCCTACAAGGCCAACCGCCCCGAGACGCCCTCCGATCTCGTGGCGCAGATCGGACCCGCGAAGGAGATCCTGCGCGCCATGGGCCTCCCCGTGGTGGAACTCGCGGGCTACGAGGCGGACGACTGCATCGCCACGCTCGCCAAGAGCGCCGTGGAGCACGGCATGGAGGTGGTCATCGTCACGGCAGACAAGGACCTCTTCCAGCTCGTGCGCCCCGGCGTGAAGGTCCTCCACACGAAGAAGGAGGACGCGCTCCTGGACGAGAAGGGCGTGGAGGAGGTCTTCGGCGTGCCGCCGGAGCGCGTCATCGACGTGCTCGCGCTCTGGGGCGACCCCACCGACAACATCCCCGGCGTGCCGGGCATCGGCGAGAAGGGCGCGAAGGAGCTCGTGCGGCAGTACGGCGACCTGAAAGGCGTCCTCGCCCACGCATCGGAGGTCACGAGGAAGGCCTACCGCGAGGGCCTCGAGCAGCACGCCGACGCAGCGTGGTTCTCGCGGGAGCTCGCCACCGTCAAGGAGGACGCGCCCCTCGACGTCGTCGCGGCGGACCTCCACCGCCGCGCCCCCGACCGGGACGCGCTGCAAACCCTCTTCACAACCTGGGAGTTCGGCACCCTCGTGGACGCCCCGTCCGGCGGCGGCGAGGAGCGCCTGAGCGCGGAGGCGGGGCCTCTCGACGAAACCGGTGCGGAGGTTCTGAATCGTGCGCCGGCCGTGGGCCTGGTCTTCGATGGCGATGCGGC
Organism: Acidobacteriota bacterium; assembly: GCA_037440125.1. Classification (GTDB taxonomy): domain Bacteria; phylum Acidobacteriota; class UBA4820; order UBA4820; family DSQY01; genus JAKAJA01. Next base: position 1,776 of record JBBIUU010000034.1, on the reverse strand, counting down.
GTGGGTCTCCGACGGCGAGGGCGTCTGGTCCGCGTCGCTGGGTGAGGTCAACTCGCGGGGCCTTCTGGGGCGGCCGCTGTGCACCTGGGACGCGAAGGCCCTCCTGCACCGCGTCGGCGAGGGGTCGGGTCTTGCGAACGACGGCCTCGACGTGTCGGTGGCCGGTTACCTCGTGGACCCGTCCGGGGCGGCGCCCAAGGTGGAGATCCTCGCGCGAGAGCTCCTTGGTACCGGACTACGCCCGGGAGATCGCGCGGCCGAGAGCCTCGCGCTCGCGCGCCTGAAGGCGCCCCTCGAGGAGAATCTCCAGGGCGCTGGCGTGGCGCCCCTCTACCGCGACGTGGAATGGCCCCTCATCGGCATCCTGGCGCGCCTCGAGGCCGTGGGCATCGGCGTGGACGTGCCCTACTTCAAGGCGCTGGGGGCGGAGCTCGAGGCCGCGCTCGCCTCCCTCCAGAAGCAGATCCATGAGGCCGCAGGCGTAGAGTTCAACGTGGCCAGCCCCAAGCAGCTCGGAGAGATCCTCTTCGAGAAGCTCGGCCTCCCGAGCGCCAAACGCACGGGCAAGACCAAGTCGTACTCCACCGACAGCGAGGTTCTCGAGGGCCTGCGGGAGGCCCACCCCGTGGTGCCCCTCGTCCTCGACTACCGGATGCTCAGCAAGCTCAAAGGCACCTACGTGGACCCTCTCCCCGGCTGGGTCAACCCCGAGACGGGCCGCGTCCACGCGAAGTTCAACCAGACCGTCGCCGCCACGGGGCGCCTCTCCTCCTCGGACCCCAACCTCCAGAACATCCCCATGAAGGGCGGGTGGGGCCCCAAGATCCGCCGCGGCTTCGTGGCCGCCGAAGGGCACGTCTTCGTGGGCGCGGACTACTCCCAGATCGAGCTCCGCATCCTCGCGCACCTCTGCGGGGACCCCGCGCTCCTGCGGGTCTTCGACAAGGGTGAGGACATCCACACCACCACGGCCGCCGAGGTCTTCGACGTGGCGCCCATGTTCGTGACCTCCGACATGCGACGCCAGGCGAAGGCCGTGAACTTCGGCATCCTCTACGGCATGGGGCCCTTCGGCCTCGCCCGGGAGCTGGGCGTGGCCCAGAAAGAGGCGAAGGCCTTCATCGAACGCTACTTCGCGCGCTTCCCCAAGGTGAAGGCCTACGTGGACGGGGTCCAGGCGCAGGTCCTCGAGACCGAGGAGGTCTCCACGCTCCTGGGGCGCCGGCGACGCTTCCCCGGCATCGCCCGCGCGGCGAAACCGGTCCAGGCCGCGCTCCTGAGGCAGGCCGTGAACACGCCCGTGCAGGGTTCGGCCGCCGACCTCATCAAGAAGGCCATGGTGGATGTGGAGCCCGCCCTGCCGCCCGAGTGCCGCCTCGTCCTCCAGGTCCACGACGAGCTCATCGTCGAGGCCCCCGAGGCGAAGGCGGAGGAGGCGAGCCGCTTGCTCAGACACGCCATGGAGCACGCCATGTCCCTCCGTGTTCCCCTGGTGGTGAGCCTGTCCAAGGGAAAGCGCTGGGACGAGCTCAAATGAGGCGAGCGAGCTAACGCACCTTGCGAGCGCGCCACCGGGCGAGGGGCCCCGAGCCGCCGCCCGGATGGCCTGTGGCGCTCTCTTCCAACCAGGCCCGTACGCGCGCGGCGTCGCCCTGACGCGTGTGCTTCCCCTCGCTCCTCAGGAAGACCATCACGACGGGACGCCCCAGGATCTTCGCCTGGAGGACGAGGCAGAATCCCGACTCGAGGATGAACCCCGTCTTGCTCAGGCCCACG
>JBBIUU010000033.1:0-30655 GCA_037440125.1 Acidobacteriota bacterium | reverse complement strand
TGCAGGGCCAGAACTACCTCAAAACCTGCGTGGGCTGCCACATCACGGGCGTCCGCGCGAACGGCGTCACCGCCCAGGGCGAGTACTACACCCGGCCCTATCCCGCCAGCCTCGTGCCCGACAACAGCCCCAACTACCCCGACCTGGACGGAGACGGCCTTCCGGACCTCGCGGGCATCGGGTGCGAGTCCTGCCACGGCCCCGGCTCCGCCCACATCCTCGGCGGCGGCGACCCCACCAAGATCGTCAACCCCGCGGACATCACGAACAACCAGCAGCGGTCCCTGACCTGCCTCCAGTGCCACGTGCAGATCGACTCCGCGCCCACCAAGAAGTGGGGCTACCCCTACAACGAGACCGCCAACACCGGCTTCTTCATGACCAACCCGCCCGACGACATCAGCAAGTATCAGATCTCGAAGGCCGTGAAGTGGCCGGACGGCGTCAACTACGAGTACGCCCGCATCGACATGTTCCGCAGCAGCGATCACTACCTCGGCGGGCACGGCATCGCGTGCAACGACTGCCACGACTCTCACGCCGAGAACGAGACGAACGAGTACCAGGTCCGCAACGTGATGACCCGCAGCGGCGTCACCGTCACCAACGCGAACGTGGACGACGACAGCTTCTGCCTCTCCTGCCACGCTGGCCGCGCCTTCCCCGCCTTCACCAAGCAGGACGTGGCCAACTGGAAGGGCGCCAACCCGCCCATCCCCATCCCCGACGCCATCCGTGACGGCATCGAGGCCCACACCCACCACCCCTACGGCGCGGACCGCACCCTGGGTATCAGCCGATGCATCACCTGCCACATGGCGCCGAACCAGGGCCACACCTTCTGGCCCGCCAAGCCCGAGAACACCATCGCCTTCGCCGCCTCTACGGGTCCGAAGAGCGGCTTCACGGGCAACGTGAACTCCTGCTCCGCCTCCTGCCACCGCGGCCAGGTCATCATCTGGAGCGACGTGCCCGCCAACCTGACCTACACCGACACGCTCTACGGCACGACGAACGAGGTGAACCTCGCCAACCACCTCGTGCAGTACTTCGGCCCCGGCGGCCTGTGGTTCAACACGAGCGCTTCCGCTCCCTCTCTGAAGACGGAGTGGTAGAACCCAGGCGAAGAGAGAGTCGCCAACGTGCGAGGGGGGCTCCGGCCCCCCTCGTTCTTTTTCCAGACCGAGAGGTCGTCAGGGCGTGCGCTGCGTTTCGAGGGAGGCTAAAGACTCGGGGTTCGCCAGGCTCGCCGTGGAGCCCGCGTCCTCGCCCGCGAGAATCTTCCGGATGAGTCCCCGGAGAATCTTCCCCGAGCGGGTGACGGGAAGGGAGGGAACCCACAGCACCCGCGTCGGCCGCATGGTGGAGCCGAGGCGCGCGGCCACGAAGTCGGCCACCTCGGAGGCGAGCTCGGGCGACGGGTCGGCCCCGGGCCGCGGCACGGCGACGAGGACGAGCTTCGTGCCCTTGAGCGGGTCGGGGAGCCCCACGGCCGCGGACTCGCGGACCGCCAGATGCGCGGCCGCGACGGTTTCCACCTCGCCCGGACCGATGCGCTTGCCCGCGATCTTCAGCGTGTCGTCGGCGCGCCCGTGCAGGAACCACGCCCCGTCGGCGTCGACCCTGGCCCAGTCGCCGTGGGACCAGACCGTTTTCCCGAACTGAGAGAAGTAAGTGTCCAGATAGCGCTGCCGGTCGCCGAGGAAGCCGCGCGTCATGTTGGGCGCCGGGTTCCGGCACACGAGGTAGCCCACTTCCCCGCGCAAGCTGCGTCCCTCCTCGTCTGCCACGTCAACATCCATCCCTAGCGCCGGGCCCTGGAGGCTCGCAACCTTGATAGGTTCCACCGGGAGAGGCGCGAGGAGGCACCCCATGATTTCCGTGCCCCCGGAGATGTTGACGACGGGGCACCGGCCGCCCCCCGCGACCGACGAGAACCATCGGTAGGAGGTCTCGTCCCAGGGCTCTCCCGTGGAGCCCAGCACCCTCAGCGAGGATAGGTCGTGCCGCCGTGCGGGCTCCTCGCCGAAGGTGGAGAGGAGGCGCACCGCGGTGGGCGCGAGCGCGAGGTGCGTGACGCGGTGGCGCTCGACCATGGCCCAGACGCGGTCCGTCCCGGGGTGGTCGGGCACGCCGTTGAGGAGCACCACGGTCCCCCCATGGAAGAGGACGCCGAGAATCTCCCACGGTCCCATCATCCAGCCGATGTCGGTGAGCCAGAACATGACCTCGCCGGGGCGCACGTCGAGGTGGTAGCCCACCTCTTTGGCGGTCACCACCTGGACGCCGCCATGGGTGTGGACGGCGCCCTTCGGTTTCCCCGTGGTCCCCGAGGTGTAGAGGATGAGGGACCGCGCCGAGGCCGGAAGGGCTTCCGTGGGCCAGGTCTCCGACGAATCCGCCTCGAGGTCGTGCCACCAGAGGTCGCGTCCCTCGGTCCAGGGCACGGGTTCCCCGGTGCAACGGAGCACGACCACCTTCTCGACCACGGGGGCCAGCTCGCATGCGGCGTCAGCGGGCGCCTTGAGCGGGACGGCCTTCCCGCGCCGCACGGTGGCATCCGCCGTGAGGAGAACCTTGGCTTCGGCATCCTGGAGGCGGGAGGCCAGCGCCTCGGGCCCGAACCCCGCGAAGACGGGGACCGGCACGGCCCCGATCTTGAGGCAGGCGAGGAGCGCCACCACCACCTCCGCCGTCATGGGGAGATAGAAGCCCACCGCGTCGCCGACGCCCACACCCAGCCCGGAGAGCCCCGCCGCCATTCGGCAGACACGAGCGTTCAGCTCGGTGTACGTGAGCCTGGTGACGCGTCCGGAGTCGTCCTCCGCCACAACGGCCACCTGGGGGCCGCGGCCGTCCCGCAGGTGCCGGTCCAGGGCGTTGTGCACTAGGTTGAGCTCGCCGCCCAGGAACCACTCGGTCCAGGGCAAGCCGGCGCTGTCGTCCTTCAAGCGCTCGTAGGGGCGGAACCACTCCACGCCGAGGTCCTCGAGGAGCGCCGGGTAGAACCAGTCTGGGTGCTTGGCCGCGCGGTGCCGGAGCTCCGCCGCCGTGGCGATGCCGCTGCGCCGCATGAGCCGCGACACGTGGGAGTTCGCCAGGTCGTCGGGGCGCGGATGCCAGATGTAAGGATCGTCGCTCAAGGCCGCCTCATCGCCTCGCTCAGGAGGGGCGGGGCATGGGGAAGGTGTCGCCCGTCCGCACCCAGTCCTCGCCGCCCATGCGCCCCACGGCCTCCAGGCGGGAGGACAGCACCCGTCCCTGCTCGTCGAGGAGGCCCTCGTCCAGGTGGAGGCAGAGGACGCGACCGACGACGAGGTTTCCTGCGCCGGGCCCCTCGCCGTAGGTGCGGACCTCCACGAGCTCGCACTCCATGTTGACGGGCGACTCCCCGACGAGGGCGGCGCGGACGTGCGTCGCGGAGACGGGCGTGAGACCCGAGTGCTCGAACTCGCTCGCACCCTTGGGCAGCTGCGCCGCGCAAGCGTTCACCTGGCCCGCCACGGTTTCAGTCACCACGGCCACCACGAACTGTCCCGTCTCCTGGATGTTGAGGAGCGTGTCCTTCGGCTCGCCCGTGCGGCCCGAGCGCTGGGGGGAGAAGGCCAGGCACGGCGGGTTGCTCGAGACCACCGTGAAGAAGGAGAAGGGCGCGAGGTTCCGCCTCCCCTCGCCGTCCACCGAGGAGACGAGAGCGATGGGGCGCGGGATGACAACCTCGGTCAGCCGGCGGTAGAACTCCTGCCAGGGAAGCCCTGCGGCCTCGAGAATCTTCACGGGCGCCCCTCCCCAAGGACCCAGCTGCGGTTGTAGCCGGCGTCCTCCGCGGCCCGCGCGTGGTCCGTCGGCAGCAGCGCCTTGGCGGTGTCCACCATGACGGCGAGCTCGGAGGTGCGCGTCGTGCCGATGGAGGCCTCGTAGGTTCCGGGGTGCGGGCCGTGGGGCAGGCCGATGGGGTGGAGGCTGATGGAGCCCGGCCCGACGCCCTTCCGGCTCGTGAAGCTCCCCTCCACGTAGAAGAGGATCTCGTCGCAGTCCACGGACGAGTGCGGATAGGGGCACGGGATGGCGCGCTCGTGGAAGTCCACGACCCTGGGCACGAAGGAGCACACGATGAAGCCGCCGCCGGCGAAGGTCGTGTGGATCGTCGGTGGCAGGTGGACGAGGCCCGTCTTGGGCTGGAAGGCGCGGATGGGGAAGGCGAAGGGCCAGACCTGTCCGTCCCAGCCCACCACGTCGAAGGGGTCGTGCGCCATCTCCATGGCCGTCAGGCGCCCGTGGCGCTGGACGATGAGGCGGCGCGGCGGGCGGAGCGATTCGGGGCCGCCTTCCGGCCACGCGGGGGCCCTGAAGTCCCGGTGGGTGTACGGCGCGTCCATGCGGAGCTGGCCCGCGTCGTTCCGAAACTGTCTCGGCACGTCGATCCACGTCCGGCCTTCGAGGACGAGGAGGTACGCGCTCCCGCGCGGGCGCCAGCGGTGGGGCAGAGCCTTCGGGACGTAGACGTAATCCTGCGGCTCGAAGGCCAGGACGCCCAGCGGTGTTTCGACGGTGCCCGAACCCTCGTGGACGAAGACGAGCTCGTCCCCATCGGCGTTGGACACGAGCGAGGAGTCCTCACCATCGGGGCGGGAGATCCAGACGCCGAGGTCGTCGTTGGCCAGCAGGAGCTTCCGGCCCAGGTAGGGCTCGCCGCCTGGCGGGACCTTGCCTGTCTCCAGGTGCCTGCGCCGCAGCGCGCCGTCCCACCGGGCCTCGGCCGTGCCCGGGTGGGGGCCGAGGTCCTCCTCGGTGACCACCCAGTGGGGAGGCTTGCGGTGGTAGAGGATCGTGAAGCCGCCCGCGAAACCCTCCCGCGTGAAGCAGTGCTCGTAGGCGAGGGCGCCGTCGGGCTCGAAGACCGTGTGGGGCTTGTCAGGCACACGCCCGAGCTGCATCCGGTGGATCATGTCACTTCTCCCTCTGGCGAACCGTACCGGCGAGGACGCCGAGGACCGGCCCTCCGTCGAGCTCGACGCGGTCCCCGACCGCGAGGAACCGTCCCTGCTCGAGGCCGCAGCCGTTGCCCAGGGTCCCTGACCCGAAGAGGTCCCCCGCCTCGAAGCGGACGCCCTCCGCCGCGTAAGCGATCATTTCGCCGAAGCCCCAGCGGATGTCCCCAAAGGAGCCTCTGGATCGGACCTCTCCGTTCACCCGGGCCTCGAGCGTGAGGGCGCGAGGGTCTCCCAGCTCGTCGGGCGTCACGAGCCAAGGGCCGAGGGAGGTGGCGAAATCTTTGCCCTTGTTCGGACCCAGGCCCACGGCCATGACCTTGCGCTGGGCACCGCGCGCGCTCCAGTCGTTGAGGAGGGCGTATCCCGCGATGGCCGCCTCCGCCTGCGAGGGCGTGGGACTCTCGAGGGGCGAGCCGAGCACGGCGGCGAGCTCGAGCTCGTAGTCCATCATCTCTTCGCCCGCCGGGAACCACACCTCGGCGCCGTTCCCCACGAGACCGCGCGGATTGGAGCGGTAGTAGACGGGCGCGTCGTACCACTCGCGAGGGACCTCGAGGCCCCGGCGCGCGCGGGCGTTCCGCACGTGCTCCTCGAAGGCGTAGAAGTCGAGGAAGGCCCCGGGCGCCGGGACCGGGGCGTCGTAGGGCGCGCCCGCCTCGGGCCAGGAGGGCACCTCCTTGGGAAGCGGGTCCGATCCCAGCGCCGTAAGCAGCGTCCTTGCGCCCTGGAGCGCGCAACCATCCCGGCGGAGCAGGCTCATGAGGGAGGCGGGGAAGTCGGGTTGTCCCAGCACCATCGCCCCCGCGAGGGCCGCGTCCGCCCACTCGGGCCCCGACGGTCCCTGGCGGTGGAGGGCCAGACGCGGGCCCCATCCCGTGCGGAGCGTGGCGAGTCTCATCGGGTCCCCGCCCAGGGGTTGGGCGCCGAAGGCTCGCCGCCGCGGGTCTCGCGTTCGCGCTCGATGGATTCGAAGAGCGCCCGGAAGTTGCCCTCGCCGAAGCCCCTCGCGCCCCGCCGCTGGATGATCTCGTAGAAGAAGGGGCCGCCGTCGGGACGATGCCTGAGCATGTGCCCTTCTACGGAGAAGATCTGGAGGAGGTACTTCCCCTCCGCGCCGTCCACGAGGATGCCGAGGTCCCGCAGGGTCTTCTCGTCCTCACGTAGCGCACCCACCCCGCGGGACGCCATCCGCCCCGGGAGCATGTCGTAGTAGGCCCCCGGCGTGTCCAGGAACTCCATGCCCGAGCGCCTCAGCCCCTCCACGCAGGGCAGGATGCGGGGCACGTGGAAGGCCACGTGCTGGACCCCCGGGCCCTTGTTCTCCTCCACGAAGGCGTAGATCTGGCTCCCCTCGTAGTTGGGGGAGAGGGGTTCGTTGTTGGCCATCTTGATGCCCGACTCGCGGTCCCACATGACGATGGAGAAGAGACCCGTGCCGCTGTCGCCCTTCACGTCGGAGGTGTGGAAGGAGACGCGCCAGTACTCGGTGAACCCCATGACGTCCCTCAGCCACGTCACGAACGGCTCGAGGGTGAGGAAGTTGGAGGTCACGTGGTCGATGACCTGGAAGTCGTAGCGGTTCTGCGCGCCTCCGGGCTCCGTGGGCTCCATGCCGGGAGGGAGGCCCCCCGGGCCGCGCTGGACAAAGCGGTACGTCACGTCGCCCATGGGCGTGGCGATGTCGAAGTAGCCATAGGGCTGTCCGAGCTGGTCCACACCCTGGACCACACCCGTCCTGAGGGTCGCACCGCGCTCGACGAGGGTCCTCCTCGCGTACTCCAGGTCCCTGACGCGGAACGCGAGACGCCTCACGCCCTCGGGGTGGCGGCGGAGCCACTTTCCCGCCGGCGAGCCGGGGTCCTTGGGCACGGCGCAGGCGAAGGCGGCGCGACCCGCCTGGAAAAAGAGGGCGTCCTCACCCCGTTCCGCCGCGGCGCGAGAGGAGAGGCGGCCCGCCTCGGGGATGTCCATCTGCTGGCGGAGGAAGGCGCGGCCGCTCTCGAGGTCGGCGAAGACGTACTCGTAGTGGTCCCATCCGATGAGGCCGAGGTTCCCCTGGCGCGGTGCTCCGGTCATGCCGTGACGCCCTCCTCAGATCTGGGAACGAGCAGCAAGTCGCCCTTGGACGGTGCGATACCCCGTGAACACCGCCCCGAAAGGGGGTATTTCTCGGGTCTGCCGGATTCGGGGCGCTCCAGGACGAGCGTATCGCCGAGGGCCTTCCGGCCGCAAGGGTGGAATTAACGGGGGTGCCCCCTGTTTTCAACGACTTGGACCGAGGCGATGGGCATGCCCGCAAACCTGTGGGCCGGTGGCCCGAGGGGCCGGGAGGAGCCGATGACCGTTTCGAACCGCATCGATTTCGAAGCCTTCCAGCGGCAGGTGGACGACCTGGTGGCGGCCCACGAGGTCGTCACGAGCAACCCCTACACGGCTTGGTTTGAAACGGCCGACCTGACCGAGGAGGACGTGAGGCTCTTCGCCGTCCAGTTCTCCGTCTTCTCCAACCAGTTCCTCGTCGCCCAGCTCAAGAAGATGATCAACGCGGACACGCTCGAGTCCATGCGGGCCTCGAAGGAGATCCTCGCCAACGAGATCGGCGTCATGTTCAGGGGCGGGAAGGGCGCCTCGGCCCCCGGCAAGGCGCTCTCCGAGGAGGAGAAGGACCGCGTCGGCGACCCGGATCTCGTGGGCATCGAGGGTTCGGTGGACGGGGGCACCTTTCTCTTCCGAGCCGCCCACTTCGAGTGGCTCCTGCGGTTCGGCGAGCCCCTCGGCCTCACCTTCGAGGACATGGGCAAGCGGAAGCACGGATGGCCTTCCACCCTTCACTTCACCGACGAGCTCGCGCGGATCTACGGCGACGGCGAAGGCATGGTGGGGATGGGGGCCTCCTACGCCGTAGAGCACTGGGCGGCGGCGGGATTCTGGAAGCAGCTCATCCGCGGCCTGTCGCGCTTTAAGAAGGACCGGTGCCCCTCGCTCCCCCTCGCCTTCTTCACCTGGCACGACCGCATCGAGGACAACCACGCGGCCCACACCTCGGACGAGCTGAGGGAGGCCTACGAGCGCCCCGACTTCAATGGCGACCACTTCATGCGCGCGGCGCAGGAGATGCTCGACGGGGTGAAGGCGTTCTGGTGGGGGCTGGACGAGGAACGCCGGCGGCGTCACGGCCTCGCCTGAGAATGGCTCTTCCCGATTCTTGAGCGCGTCTGCGGGCGATCCGCCCGGAGCTCAGTGTTTCCCCTCGCCCCAGACCTCGGCCTCGAACCACTCGATGCGCGTGCCCGGCTCGCGCCAGGCCCCGGCGGGCAGGCCCGCCTTGCGGCAGGTCTGGTCGAGGAACTCCACGCGGTCCCAGCCCCACTCGGTGGCCACCTGAGGCAGGAGGAGGCCCTTCCTCGGCCCCCTCGTGACGATGAGTCCGTGACGGCCGACCTCCACCCGTTCGGGGTCGGCGGGCTCGGGCACGGTGAGCGCCGAGATCTCGATGACCAGGTTGACGAGCTCGGGGAGCGTGACGGGGAGGAAGCGGGGGTCCTCCACGGCGGCCGCCACCGCCATCCTGGAGACCGTCTCGTCGAGCGGGCCCACGGGGAGGATCGTGCCGATGCAGCCCCTCAGGTCCCCCGAGGCCGTGTGGAGGCTCACGAAGGCGCCGCGGTGCGCGGGCGCCACCGCGTCGAAGTCCACGCCCACGCGGAGGTAGCGGCTCTCCGACAGGTAGGCCCGGATGGATTGGCGGGCCAGGTCCAGGAGGGCCCGGCGCACCGCGGGGGAGAGGCTCATGGGGCTAGACGGCCTGGAGCTCGCCGAACTCCGGGATCGAGCGTTTGAGCTCGCCGTACACGCCCTGGTAGAGGGTGTAGACGGCGCTGGGGCACCCGTGGCAGGCGCCCACGAGGCGCACCTTCAGGTTCGGTTCTTCCACGGACACGATCTCGATGTCCCCTCCGTCCATCTGGAGGGCGGGGCGGATGCGTTCGATGACCTCGCGGACCCGGACTTCAAAGGACTCGGACATGGGACCTCCCTCATCCAAGAAGGATAGCGCCCCGCGGCCGCTCACGGAGCGGCGGACGGCTCCCGCCCTCCCCCGTCGGGGCTTTTCAACCACCCCGAGAAGTCCCTCTCCCCGGCGTAGATGGCGCTGCGGTATCCCGCCAGGGGCAGGACGCCGTCGGTGGCCCTCAGGAGGGCTTCGGGTCCGCCGTTATACGCGGTGAGGGCGGCATCTCGGTTCCCCCCGCAGAGCCCCTCAAGGTAGGCGTAGTAGGCGAACCCGAGGCGGATGTTCGTCGCCGGCTCGAAGAGATCTTGGCGGCCGGGGGGAGGGAGCCCACACGTGGTGGCCGCGAAGTGCGCCGTGGCGGGCAGGACCTGCGTGAGCCCGAGGGCACCGCCCGAGGAAACCGCGGTGGGGTCGAACCGGCTCTCGTGCTGGATGAGGCTGAGGACGAAGGCAGGCCGGTAATGATAGCGGTGCGAGACCTCCGTGACGGCCTCGACCGTGCGCCTGAAGGTGCGCTTGTCCCACGCCTGGCCGTTCTTGCGCAGGGCGTGCTCCAGCAGGTCCGAGACGAGGAATTCCAGGGGCTCGGCGCCCGGTCGCACGCCGCGGGTGCTCCCGAGCGACTGGACCGTGGAGAAGGGCTTGTACCAGGCGTTCACGACGAAGGCCGAGAGGGCCATGCCTCCGACGAAGAACAGGGTGCTCAACCTCACGAGGACCTCTCCCCTGAAGACGGCCCGGCCGCCGAGCCTGCAGGCGCGGCGGCCGAGGCGATACCCGGCAAGTCTACATCCGGACGCGGGCCGGCGTGTAGAGGACGAAGGGCTCCGAGGCCATGGGGCGCATGCTCTCGTAGTCCTTGTAGATTCGGACGAGCTCGGGCGGAAGCTGGCTGAGGGCCCTGGCGCGCTCCAGGTCGTCCACGCCGCTCGGGAAGAGCGCCTCGAGGAAGGACTTGGGCCGCGGGTAAATCTGGATGCGCACGGGCTCGTCCTTCCCGATCTTGGCCTTCTCCTTGGCCAGGGCGATGGCCGTGTCCATGCCGCCGAGGCGGTCCACGAGGCTGATCTTGAGGGCCTCCTCGCCGGACCAGATGCGGCCCTGGGCCACGTCGTGGATCTGGTCGTAGGTCTTCTTCCGGCCTTCCGCCGCCTTTGTGACGAAGGTCTTGTAGAAGCCCTCCATCTGGCCCTGGATGAGCTTCTCCTGGTCGGGGGTGAACTTGTCGTAGGCGGAGAAGAGGTCGGCGTTCTGGCCCCGCTTGAGGGTCTCCTGGCGGTAGTCGATCCAGTCCATGAGGCCCCGGAACACGAACTTTCCGCTGACCACGCCGATGGAGCCCGTGATGGTGCCGGGTTGGGCCACGATGGCGTCAGCGCCCATGGAGATGTAGTAGCCGCCCGAGGCCGCCACGTCGCTCATGGAGACGACCACGGGCTTCGTCTTGCGCAGGACCTCGACCTGCCGCCAGATGATGTCGGAGGCGAGGGCCGAACCTCCGGGGCTGTCCACGCGGAGGACCACGGCGGCGACGTCCTTGTTCTCGCCCGCCTTCTTGAGCCAGCGGACCATCTCGTCGGAGGCGATGTTGGAGTCGCCCATGGCGACCTTCGCGGAACCGTCCCCGGAGACGATGCCGCCGCTCGCGAGAACGAGGGCGAGGGTCTTCTTGGCGCCCGCGGCGAGGTCGGCCCGATGGTCCTTGATGTAGTCCTCCACGTCCACGCGCTGCCACTTCTCGCCGTTCCCGTTGACCTTCTTGAGGGCGTCTTCCACCTGATCCTTGTACCAGAGCCCGTCCACGAGCCCCCGCTTTTGGATCTCGTCGCCCCAGAGGAACCCGGCGTCGATGGCCTGGCGGACGTTCTCCTCACCGAGGTGCCGCCCCTGGGCCACGCCCTGGACGAGCTGGCCGAAGAGGCTGTCGAGGATGGCGTTGGTGGCCTCCCTCTGGGCGTCCGTCATCTCCTTGAGCATGAAGGTGTCGGAGTAGGACTTGTACTTGCCGATGTGGTAGAGCTGGGGCTCAACCTTCACCTTGTCGAGGACGCCGCGGTAGAAGGGCACCTCCGCGGCGAGGCCGTTGAGGAGGAGGTTCGCGGTGGGGGGGGCGTAGATCTTGTCGGCGGAGGCGCACAGGTAGTAGCCGCCGTTGCCCGCGAACTCGAAGTAGGCCCAGACGGGCTTCTTGGAGGCCTTGAACCTCTGCACCGCGTCGCGGATTTCCTGCATCTTGGCGAAGCCCGTGGGGAAGCTGCCCACGTCGAGGAGGACGCTCTTGATCCGGTCGTCCTTGGCCGCCCGGTCCAGCGCCGAGACGAGGTCGTAGGTGGAGTAGATCTTGGCGTGGAGAAACTCGGTCAGGAAGGGGTCGGGCTGGGGCTCCTGGATGGGCCTGTCGAGGACGAGCACCAGCGTGGAATCGGGCTTGATGTTGACGGTCTTGCCCTTCATGAGGGCGCCCATCCCCGCGAGGATCAGGACCCCGCCGAGGATGAGGAGCCCCACCAGGGCGAGGAAGATGAGGAGTCCCCAGCGGACGCCTTTGCGGGGCTGGCCGGAGGTTTCGGGCTGCGACATGGTGCTCTCCTAGAGTCGTTGTCTGCCACGCGTCGTCGGGGCGAGCCGACAGCATACCTCAAGTTCTACGGCGAAAGGCGCGCCGGAGTTACGCCTGCGGGCCGCTCTCCCCGAGGAGCTCGGCCAGCCGTGCCGGTGAGATCCCGAGGAGCCTGGCCGCCCGCTTGCGGTCCCCCCGGCACCGCCTCATGAGCTCCCTCGCGCGCCACCGTCCCTCCGCCTCGAGCCAGGCCTCCGGGTCGTCCTCCCCCGCGAAGGGCGGCGTCGGGGACGCGAGGGCCGGCGCGCCCCCCGGGAGGGCGAACAGCTCCACGCCCATGCGTCCGTCGGCCTTCGCGAGGATGGCCGCGCGCTCGATGCGGTTCATGAGCTCGCGCACGTTCCCCGGCCAGGGCTGGGAGGAGAGGAGCGCCACCGCCTCGGGCGTGAGCTCGAGCTCGGGGCGGCCGAGCTCCCTCCGGAAGTGGGCCACGAACCGCGCCGCCAGGGCGGGGATGTCTTCCCTGCGCTCCCTGAGCGACGGGATGCGGATGGGGAAGGCGCTGAGGCGGTAGTAGAGGTCCTGCCGGAAGGTCCTCTCGGCGATCATGGCCTCGAGGTCGCGGTTCGTGGCGCACAGGATGCGCACGTCGGCGGACACGAGGCGCACGCCGCCGACCCGCGTGAAGGCCTTCTCCTCGATGACCCGCAGGAGCTTGGCCTGGAGCTCGGGGCTCATCTCGCCGATCTCGTCGAGGAAGATGGTCCCGTGTTGGGCGAACTCGAAGCGCCCGATGCGCGTCTCGTGGGCTCCGGTGTAGGCGCCCTTCTCGTGGCCGAAGAGCTCGTTCTCCAGGAGCGTCCCGGGGATGGCCGCGCAGTTCACGGCCACGAAGGGTTCCTTGGCTCGCGGGCTCGCGCGGTGGATGGCGCGGGCGAAGAGCTCTTTGCCCGAGCCCGTCTCCCCCAGGAGGAGGCAGGTGGTGTCGGTGGGCGCGATCCGCGCCGCGGCATCCTGCGCCGCCCTCAGCGCCGGGCTCTCCCCCACGATCTCCTGGAAGGCGGGCGAGCGGGAGAGGTCGGTGGCCAGGGCCTCCTTGACCCGGGTGTCCCGGCCCGCCTCGAGCGTCCGCCGGACCACGGCCAGGAGGTGCTCGGGGTCTACGGGCTTGGGGAGGAAGTCCGCGGCACCGACCTTCATAGCCTCCACCGCCACCTCCACCGAACCGTAGGCCGTGAGGAGGATGGCGGGCGTCAGCGGCCACCGGGCCCGGCTCGCCTTGAGGAGGTCCAGGCCGCTCATGACGGGCATCTTCAGGTCGAAGAGGGCGAGGTCGTAGCCCCCCGCTTCCACGAGCTCCATGGCGGCTCGGCCGTCGGCGGCCTCGGCCACCTCGAAGCCGGCCCTGCGGAGGGTCTCCGAGAGGGCCTGCCGGAGGCTCGAGCGGTCCTCGGCGAGCATCACCCGCATCGTCACTCCTTCGCCCGGACGGCCATCTTCTGAAGTTCGGCGTCGATCTCGCGGGCCCGCTCCTGGTCCTGCCGGATCCACTGGCGCAGGTTGGCCTGCGCCGACTGCACGTCCCCGACTCCCTGCCGGAGCATCTCGTTCAGGAGCGCCTCCGAGGTGTAGGTCCCCTCGATGGCGGCGAGGCGCGACTGCAGGTCGTCGAGCCGGTCCGCGAGGCCGGCACGCTCCTTCTCGAGAGCCTGCCGGTGCTCCTCCGCGGCCTCCTGGGCCTTGGTGGGAGTGGCCTTGAGCTCGAGGAGGAGGTCGAAGTCCTTGTCCCAGGACATGGCCTCGTCCCGGGGCGCGGCATGAGGGTTCGCGGGGGCGGGGCCGGGCGACTGCGTGAGGGACGCCGCCGACGCGAGGAGCACGAGAGACGCGAAGGCCGTCGCTGCGAGGCGATGCACCATGGTGGGAGTATATACCCGAAGACATCCGAACCGCCCTTCGGGCCTAGGTTATACTGTCAGGGAGGAGATCCCATGGAGACCCGGCTGGACGCGACGGCCACCTTCAGAGGCAACATCGTCACCGAGGAGGACCTCGTGGTCGAGGGCGCGGTGGAGGGGTCCATCCAGTCGAGGGCGTCGGTCACCGTCGCCAAGGGCGGTCGCGTGACGGGGCCCATCCGCGCCAAGGACCTCGAGGTGGCGGGCACGGTGGAGGGAGACATCACCGCCGACGACCACGTCCACCTCTCCCCCACGGGCCGCATCCAGGGCGACGTGCGCGCCATCCACCTCCGCGTGGACGACGGCGGCGTCATGCAGGGGCGCGTCCTCACGACGAGCTCCTCCCGGGGGGAGGGCGGCTGAGGCCGCCGGTCCCATGGGCCAGAAGGCCATCCTCACGACCTGGGAGGCGGGGCGGTACTGCAACGTGAGCCCCTACACAGTCCGGTACTGGGTGCGCACGGGGCAGCTCCAAGCCTATACCACGCCGGGGGGCCACCGGCGGATCCGACGTCAGGATCTGGACGCCTTCCTCGTCTCCCACGGCATGCCGCTCCCCTCGGGGTTCCACGAGGGTCGCAAGCGGGTGCTCTTCCTGGGAGCCGGGCTGGCGGGACTGGCCCGCCTCGTGGAGTCCTGGTCCGAGGGGCTTGAGGTCCAGGTCGCACCCTCGGCCTTCGACGCGGGCCTCATGCTCACGACCTACGACCCGCACCTCTTCGTCGTCGACCTCGACTCGGAGGCCTGGGACGGGCTGGCCATCTGCCGCGGCGTCCACGGGACGCCGCACACCGCCCACGTCCAGCTGGCGGGGCTCGTCCGCAAGGCCACTGTCGAAGGGGCCGAAGCGGCCCAGAACGCGGGCGTCCTCGCCTGCTTCTCGAAGCCCGTGGACGAGGGGGAGATGAGGCGGTTCCTCAGGAAGCTGTTCCCGTACGCTCCGTGGGCTCCCGCCACGCCTTGAACGCATCGCACCCCGGCGCCAGGCGGCCGTAGAGCTCGGCGTGGGCGCTGGCCATGCGGTCCATGCCGAACTCCCGGACCCTCTCCCGGGCGGACGCCGCGAGCCTGCGGGCCAGGGGGGCGTCGGTGAGCATCCGGTCCAGGCTCTCCTCCAGGCGGCCCGGCTGACCCGGCGGGACGAGGAGCGCTTCGGCGCGGTCCCGGAGGATCTCCTCCGTGCCGCTCACCGCCGTGGCCACGACGGGAACGCCCGCGGCGGCGGCCTCCTTGATGGCGCCGGGCGAGCCCTCGCCGGAGAGGGAGGGCATGACCAGCACGTCGAGCGCGGGCAGGAGCGCGGCGGGCTCGTCCACGTAGCCGAGGAACCGGACCTCGACCCCAAGCCTCTCGGCCTGCGCCACGAGGCTCTCTCTGAGCATGCCGGCGCCGGCGAAGACGAGGAGGACCCGCAGGCCGCGACTGCGAAGGCCCGCCGCGGCCCGGACGAGGTCGCCGTGTCCCTTGTGCTCGACGAGGGCACCCACGACCCCCGCGGCGAGAGCAACGGGCGGGATCCCGAAGCGTTCGCGGGCAACCTCCCGCGAGGGCAGGTCGCGGAATCGGCCCAGATCCACCCCGCTGTGGATGGTCACCACCCGGTCGGCATCCATGCCCTGGGCCAGGAGGGAGGCGCGGACCTCCTCGCTGACGGCGACGACGGCGTCCGCCCGACGGTACTTCCATCGCGAGACCGCGCCCCTGAGGGGAAAGGAGACGCGGCGGCTGACCACGATGGCGGGTCGGGTGGGGACCCCCACCGTCGCCCAAAGGGCCAGCCCGAGGGCGTGGGCGGTGTGGCAGTGGATGATCCTCGCGCCCCCGCGCTTGGCAAGGCCGCGGATCGCGCCCGCGGAGGCCAAGTCGAATTCGCCCCTCATGGGCAGGCCCACGGCATCGAGGCCGCGCTCGGCGGCCCGTCTCACGAGGACACCGTCGCGGCGTGCCGCGAGGAGACACGGCACACCCCCTCTCACGAGGCGGGTCAGCAGCCCGAGGGTCTGCACCTCGCCCCCCCGCATGGAGCGTTCGGTGTTGAGGTGGAGCACCTCGAACCGGGAGCCGTTCGTGGGGTCGCTCATGGCGTCGGGTCCCCGGCGCCGTGCCGGCGCGACGAGAAGGGTCAGAGCGTGGGGTAGAGCGCCAGGATCTTGGAGACGTACTGGCG
Organism: Acidobacteriota bacterium; assembly: GCA_037440125.1. Lineage (GTDB taxonomy): Bacteria > Acidobacteriota > UBA4820 > UBA4820 > DSQY01 > JAKAJA01. Next base: position 14,958 of record JBBIUU010000033.1, on the reverse strand, counting down.
CGTCTCCGGGATGGCGGGCACGGCCTGGAGCGCCTGAACCCGTCCGATCCCCGCGTTGTACGCCGCCAGGGTCAGCTCGAGGTCGCCCTGGAAAGCGTCGAGCATCTTCTTGAGGTAGTGGACGCCCCCGCGGATATTCTCCTCGGGGACGAAGGGGTTCGCCACGCCCTCCTCCTTCTGGGTCGCGGGCATGAGCTGCATGAGACCCTGGGCCCCTTTAGGGGAAACCGCCTTGGGGTTGAAGTTGCTCTCCACCTTGATGACGGCGGCCACGAGCTTCCAATCCATCTGGTACTGCTGGCAGTACTTGGCGATCAGTTCGCGGTAGGGCAGGTCCGCGGGGAGCTTCTCCTCGGGCTTCTCGAGGTCGGGCGGCGGGACGTAGCCGGGGAAGTGCTGAAGGATGACCCTCGCGGGCACACCCATGGCGCCGCCGCCGGGGAGGGTCAGGGTCACTTGCCCGTCCTTCTCCTCGTACTGCTCGACGACGAGAGACTTCTCCGACTCGAAGATGACGAGCTCCATGGCCCGGGTCGCCAGGCCCGAGGCCAGGAGGATCGAGGTCAGGAACGCGACGCGCCACCGCAGCATGCTCAAGCCAGCTCACCCAGAGACGCCAGAAACCGATCCTGCCCGTTTGGATAGAAGGCGCCGAACTTGGGGTCGAGGAGGACCTTCTTTCCCTCTTCCGCCGTCAGATCCTTGAAGATGAGGGAGACCGTCGTACCCTGCACGCCTTCGACCGCGAGGAAGGCCGCCAGACCCTTCAGCAGGGCGTAGGTCAGCCTCCGCGGCGGCTCCGCCGCCTTCGCACCGCCCACGAACCGTTTGAAGGTGCTCGCCAGGAGACCCGGGGCGCTCGGCTGGACCCGATTGTACCTCAGGAAGAGCTCCTGGAACTTCCGGCGGTGCTCGGCAGGGACGTACTCCAGGAGCGCCAGGGACGGGCTCGCGGGGTCCTCGGTCAGGTAGAGGGCGACGTTGCACCCGGGGCGGTCCCACTTGACGGTAGGGTCCACGGGCTCGAGGGTGCTCCCGTTCACGAGCCCGTACCGGATGTCGATGCGGTAGAGGGAGGGCTGGCCCCGCTTGGCGAGGGCCACCTTGAGGCGCCCGGCGAGATCGGCCAGGGCTGAGGCGGCGCAGCTCGGCGCGTGGAGGAGGAGGTAGGTCTCGACCTTTTGCGTGAGGGCGTCGGTCTCCTGGAGGAAGTAGAGGTTCAGGGACACATCCTCCCGGTGGTTGGGGGGGCACCACCGGGTCTGGAGCTTGGCCTCCTTCAGGCTCCGAACGGGTGGCAGGTAGCCCGGACGAACGTCCTGCTCATACTGCATGAGGCAGGTCAGGAAGTCCTCGAGGGGAACCTGATCGAATCGGAGCGTGGTACCCGCGGGCAAAATGGCCTCCCAGGGCAGAACTATGGGCGCGCCGGCGCCGTCCTGTCAAACCCCGGTAGCGTCCCCACCCGAAGAGAATCGCCTCATGGCGGCTACCAGATCGGTCCCGAGGCGGACCAGCCGAGTTTCGACCTTGCCGTCGAGGAAACGGCCGTCGGGCCCGAGCGCCTTATGCGACGAGGGCACCGAGACCTCCTCGGGCAGGGTCCAGAGGTGGAGGTTCCGCGCCACCGTGCGGAGGGTGGTGAGCGTGCTCTGCGCCCCCTGGCTCCCGCCCGCCGTGGCGATGAAGGCGGCCCACTTCCCGTCGGTCTGCTCGAAGGAGAGATAATCGAGCGCGTTCTTGAGCAGGCCCGAGCACGTGCCATGGTACTCGGGCGACCCCCAGAGGAAGCCCTTCGCCCGGGAAGCCGCCTCGATGAGCGCCCCTTCTTCGGGGCCGATGTCCTCCCGGGAGCCGTAGAGCGGCAGTCGGTTCACCCACGGGTCCGCCCAGACCACGCTTCCCCCAGCCTGCACAATCCCCGACGCCACGACCTCGAGGGCCCGGCGGGTGACCGAGTCGGGCCGGAAGCTGCCGCACACGACCAAGATTTCGCAATCCCCTGACATGACGAGACTCCTGGCGAAGAGCATACGCCTCACCCGCTCGTACCACAACATCTAGAGTCGCCCGAAATGTCGATACCAGATAGCCAAGATGTTTCTTAAGTGTTCAAGGCCAACCCCCTGGCATATCTTGACTTTAGCCGAATGCCCCTTTAGGATTTCCCGCAGGGAGGGGGCTTGCGTGGACGTGACCTCCGCAACGGCCCGAATTCACGAGCGTCTCGCCGCGGCCGCCCGCCGCTCGGGCAGGGGTGAGGACGCGGTGTCCCTGATGGCCGCTGTGAAGACCCGGTCGGTCGAGGAGATCTTGGAGGCGCTCCGGGCGGGGATCACGGTCCTGGGAGAGAACCGGGTCCAGGAGGCCCAGACCCATCTCGAGGCGCTCGGGGACAAGATCCGGCCCGAGTTCTCGGCGCATTTCATAGGCCGCCTCCAGAGCAACAAGGCCAGGAGGGCCGTGCAAATCTTCGATTCCATCGACGGCGTCGATTCCCGGCGGCTCGCCGAGACCCTCTCACGCCACGCCGTGGAGCTCGGCGTGACCCGCGAGGTCGTGCTGGAGGTCAACCTCGGCGAAGAGAGCCAGAAGGGCGGCGTGGAGCCGGAGGGGGTGCGGGTGCTCGCCGAGGAGGTCGTCCGCCTGCCGGGACTCGCGCTCACCGGCCTCATGGGGGTCTGCCCTTACGATCCCTCGCCCGAAGCCTCCCGGGCCCACTACCGGAAGCTCGCCGGGGTGTTCGGGCGGCTGTCCACTTCCGAATTTCCTCATCTCAAGGTCTTGTCCATGGGTATGAGCCACGATTTCGAGGTCGCCGTCGAGGAGGGCGCTACCATGGTCCGCCTCGGCGAGGCCCTCTTCGGCCCCAGGAGGTCCCCATGACGACGCGCAAGCCCCTCTCCCCCATCGAGATCCAGTCCAACGAGTTCCGCAAGGTCTTTCGGGGGTTCGACCCCGAGGAGGTGCGCCTCTTCCTCCAGGCAATCGCTGAATCCCACCAGGCGCTCATCCTCGAGAAGGGACAGCTCGCGCAGAGCGTGGAGCACCTCCAGGCCGCCCTCGACGAGTTCCGCCGGCGCGAGAACGTACTCAAGGACGCCCTCTACACCGCCCAGCGCACGGCGGAGGAGGTGAAGACCCAGGCCATGCGCGAGGCCCAGAGCATCGTCCAGGAGGCCCAGGTCCGGGGCGAGGCTTACGTCCAGCAGGCGCAGCTCCGCGCCCACCAGCTCGAGCGAAGCATCCTGGACCTCCGGATGGAGCGCGAGAACGCCCTCTCCTCGCTGAGGGACCTCCTCCAGCGCACGCAGAACCTCCTCGAGGTCCTCGAGCCTAGGCAGGAGGGCGAGGTCAAGACCTTCTTCAAGGAAAAAGACGGTTGAGCAACGATTTCGACCTTCTCGTCGGACCCATCGGCTGCCTCGTGACCTGTGACGCCCCGGCGCCGCGGGTGGGCGCCGCCCTGCGCGAGCTTCCGACCCTGAACGATGCCGCCGTGGGCGTGAAGAAAGACGTCATCACCTTCGTGGGGGCCTGGTCCGAGGTTGCCGGATCCTCGGCCGCAACCCGCCTCGACGCCTGTGGGCAGACCGTCCTCCCCGGCCTCGTGGACCCACACACGCACGTGCCCTTCCTCGGCGACCGGAGCGGCGAGCTCGTCATGCGCCTGCAGGGCAAGACGTACATGGAGATCGGCCGGGCCGGCGGCGGCATCCTGAGCACCATGCGTGGCGTGAGGGCCGCCAGCCACGAGGAGCTGCTCGGCGCCGCGCGGGGTGTGGCGCGGCGGTTCCTCTCCCACGGCGTCACGACCATCGAGGCCAAGAGCGGCTACGGGCTCGACGAAGCCGCCGAGCTCAAGCAGCTCGGAGTCCTGCGCGACCTGGCCGCGGAGGGTCCCCTCCATGTGGTGCCCACCTTCCTGGGCGCCCATTTCGTCCCGCCGGAGTTCAAGGAGAACCCCGACGCCTACGTGGACCTCCTCTGCGATCGGATCCTCCCGGAGGTCGCGGCCCGAGGGCTGGCCCGTTTCTGCGACGTCTTCTGCGAGGACGGTGCGTTCACGGTGGAGCAGTCCCGCCGCATCCTCCTCAAGGGCAAGGAGCTCGGGCTCCTACCCCGGATCCACGCCGACGAGATCGTGGACACGGGCGGCGCTGCCCTCGCCGCCGAGGTGGGCGCCGTGAGCGCCGACCACCTCATGGCCGCCTCCCCCGCGGGCATCGAGGCCATGGCGAAAGCGGGCGTCTGCGCCACGCTCCTCCCCGGCACCTCTTTCTACCTCCGGAAGGGGTATGCCCCCGCGCGGGCCTTCGTGGAGGCCGGGTGCCCGGTGGCCCTCTCGACCGACTGCAACCCCGGGTCGTCCTACACCACCAACCTCCTGCACGTGGCCACCCTCGGCGTCTTCGGGCTCGGGCTCATGCCCGAGGAGGCGCTCTGGGCGGTGACGCTCAACGCCGCCTACGCCCTGCGCGAGCACGGCGCCGTCGGCAGCATCGCCCTAGGAAAGCGCGCGGACCTGTCGGTCTGGGGCGTGCCCTCCTACCTGCACCTCTTTTACCCCTACGCCGAGAACCCCCTCCGGACCGTCGTCGCCGGCGGGCGGCAAGTCTTCACGGCACACTGACTTCTCGGGCTCCTGCGCGGAACCCTATAATGTCTGGGGGAGCGGTTCCCCGAGGGAGCGGCATGGCGAGGAGACCGGCACGGGTCGTGGCATTGGGGGGCGGAACGGGCCTGCCCGCGCTCCTGGAGGCTCTCAAGCCGGAGCGGGGTGCCCCGGTCGAGGACTGCTGCGAGGTGTCGGCCATCGTCACCGTGGCCGACGACGGGGGCTCCTCGGGCCGCCTGAGGCGCGACATGGGCCTCCTCGCACCCGGGGACATCCGGAACTGCCTCGTGGCCCTGTCCGACGCGCCCGAGATCCTGAGGACCCTCTTCCAGTACCGGTTCACGCAGGGCGAGCTCGAGGGACACTCCTTCGGCAATCTCTTCATCGCCGCCCTCGCCGAGGTCTCGGGCGACTTCGCCGGGGCCATCCAGCACCTCCACGACATCCTCGCGATCCGGGGGCGCATCTACCCCTCCACGCCCGACAGCGTCGACCTCGTGGCGGAGCTCGAGGACGGCACGGTGGTGAGGGGGGAGGCGGCCATCACGCGGAGCGCCCCGGCGATCCGCCGCCTCCGGCTCGAGCCCGAGGGGTGCGGCGCGCTTCCTGAGGCCTGCGAGGTCCTCCGCCAGGCGGACCTCGTCCTCCTCGGCCCGGGGTCGCTCTTCACCTCGGTCCTACCCAACCTTCTCGTGCGGGACCTCGCCCTCGCTCTGAGGTCGTGCCGCGGGAGGAAGGTCTACCTCTGCAACCTCGCCACCCAGCCGGGCGAGACCGACGGCTACACCGCGTCCATGCATCTGCGCGCCCTCCAGGACCACGTGGGGCCGTGGGTCTGCGACACAGTCCTGTGCAATGACACCCCACTGCCGCCGGGTCTTCTCGAGCAGTACTCGAAGGAGCACGCGAGGCCCGTCGAGGTGGATACGGAGGTCATGGAGGCGATGGGGTGCCGGGTCTTGCACGCACCGCTTCTGCGCACGGACACCTACGCCCGCCACGACCCCATCAAGCTGCGGGAGGAGCTCCGCAGCGTGCTCAGAACCACCGTGGAGATCTCATGACCCGAACCGTCGTCGTCCTCGCCGCGGGCCAGGGGACCCGCATGAAGTCTCCCCGCGCCAAGGTCCTCCATCCCCTCCTCGGGAGGCCCATCCTGGCGCACCTCCTCGATTCCCTGACGGCCCTCCACGCCGACCGCACCGTGGTGGTCGTCGGTCATCAGGCCGAGGCGGTCTCGGCCGTGGCGCGCGCCTTCGGGGCCGAGGTCGTCCACCAGGAGCCCCAGCGGGGCACGGGCCACGCTCTCCTCTGCTGCCGGGACCTGCTGGAGGCGGGCCCCGAGTCCGAGATCCTCCTCGTGGCGGGCGACGTGCCCCTCCTCCCGGTGGAGGAGCTCGGCCGCTTCTGGTCCGAATTCCACGGGCGCAGTCCGCGGGCCGCCGTGGTGAGCCTCCGCCTCGATGACCCCTTCGGCTACGGCCGGATCCTGCGGTGCCCGGACGGCACCCTCGGCCGGATCGTGGAGGAGCGCGACGCTTCGGCCGAACAGCGCGCCGTCGACGAGGTCAATTCGGGCGTCTACTTCCTCCGCAGCCCAGAGCTCTTCTCCCACCTCAAAGGCATCGGCACGGCCAACGCGCAGGGCGAGTACTACCTCACCGACCTCTTCGCCCGCCTCGCGGGCGACGGCTCCGGTGCCCACCTCTACCCCGCGACGGACCCCGACCGCTGGCTCGGCGTCAACAGCCAGTCGGACCTGGCGCGAGCCGCCGGGCGCCTGAGGATCGAGGTGGCCGAGCGCTGGATGGCCCAGGGGGTCACGCTCCTCGATCCCGCCTCGGTGTGGATCGAGCCCACCGTGAAGATCGAGCCCGGCGTGGTCGTGCACCCCTACGCGCGCCTCTGCGGGAAGAGCGTCCTCACGGCGTGCTCGGAGGTGGGAGCGTTCTCGGTCCTCCACGACGCGCACCTCGGGCCCGCGAGCGTCGTGAAGGAACACTGCGTTCTGGAGGGCACGACCACGGGCGCCGAGTGCGTGCTTGGGCCCTTCTGCCACACCCGTCCCGGGACGGTCCTCGAGGACAGGGTCCACCTCGGCAATTTCGTCGAGACCAAGAAGGCTCACCTGAAGCGGGGCGTGAAGGCCAACCACCTCACCTACCTCGGCGACGCCACGGTGGGCGAGGGCTCCAACATCGGGGCGGGCACCATCACGTGCAATTACGACGGCGTGAACAAGCACCCCACGGTCCTCGGCGAACGCGTTTTCGTGGGGAGCGACACGCAGCTCGTGGCCCCCGTGAAGGTGGGCGACGGGGCCTACATCGGCGCGGGCACGACGGTCACGAAGGACGTCCCCGCGGGCGCCCTGGCCATCTCCCGGGCCCCCCAGAAGAACATCGAGGGGTGGGCCGAGAAGAAGAAAGAGCGGGAGAGCCGGAGAACCGGAGAGCCGGTGAAGAACCAGGACTGATCTCCTCGTCCGGGAGCTCGCTTCCCTCGGAATCCCTCTAGGAGCGGCGACCATGTGCGGCATCGTCGGGTACATCGGACCCAAGGACCCCGTCCCGATCCTGATGGACGGCCTCAAGCACCTCGAGTACCGCGGCTACGACTCCGCGGGGGTGGCGGTTCTGGAAGGCGCCGCCCTCACCACGGAGCGCGCCGCGGGAAAGCTCGCCAACCTCGCTGACAAGCTCCGCGTCCACCCGGTGACGGGCTCCTACGGCCTCGGCCACACGCGCTGGGCCACGCACGGACGCCCCACCGAGGAGAACGCCCACCCCCACACGGACTGCAGGGGCGAGATCGTCGTGGTCCACAACGGCATCATCGAGAACTACCTCGCGCTCAAGGAGGAGCTCCGCGCCAAGGGCCACACCTTCCGGACCGAGACCGACACCGAGATCATCGCCCATCTCCTCGAGGACGAGAGCGACGACCTCGAAGCAGCCATGCGCGCTGTGACCAAGAGGCTCTTGGGGATTTTCGCGCTCGCGGCCGCCTCGACGCGGGACCCCGGGCGCATCGTCGCCACGCGCCAGGGTCCGCCGCTCGTGGTCGGCATGGGCAAGGGCGAGAATTTCGTGGCGAGCGACATCCCCGCCATCCTCCACCACACGCGCGACATGGTGTTCCTCGACGACGGGGAGATGGCGGTCGTCACGCGTGACGAGGTGCGCTTCACGGACCTCCATGGCACACCGCGGTCCAAGGCGGCCACGCGTATCGCGTGGGACCCCATCCAGGCCGAGAAGGCCGGCTTCAAGCATTTCATGCAGAAGGAGATCTACGAGCAGCCCCGGGCGATCCAGGACACCCTCGTGGGGCGCTTCTCCCTCGACACGAACCGCCTCTTCCTCGAGGAGCTCAACCTCCCCGCGGAGGTCGCCCAGGGGTTGGAGCGCGTGGTCCTGGTCGCCTGCGGGACCTCCTGGCACGCGGCCCTCTGCGGGCGCTACATGATCGAGCGCCTCGCGCGGCTGCACGCCGAGGTGGACTACGGTTCCGAGTTCCGCTACCGCGACCCCATGGTGGACGGCCGCACGCTCTGCGTCTTCATCTCCCAGTCGGGTGAGACCGCGGACACCCTCGCCGCTCTGCGCGAAGCCCGCGCCAAGGGCGCCAGGACGGCGGCCATCTGCAACGTCGTGGGGAGCATGATCACCCGCGATGCCGACGGCGTCCTCTACACACACGCCGGGCCCGAGATCGGCGTGGCCTCCACGAAGGCCTTCACCACGCAGCTCGTGGCCCTCGACCTCCTGGCGCTCTACCTCGCCCAGTGCCGCGGGAGCCTGCCCGAAGCCGAGATGGCCGGCCACCTCGACGCCCTCACCCACCTCTCGGGTCAGGTCGAGCAGGTCCTCGGGCTCGAAGCCAAGATCGAGGAGCTCTCTCGCCCCTACAGCCGGTACAACGACTTTCTCTACCTCGGCCGCGGCGTGCAGTACCCCATCGCCCTCGAGGGCGCCCTGAAGCTGAAGGAGATCAGCTACATTCACGCGGAGGGCTACCCCTCGGGCGAGATGAAACACGGGCCCATCGCGCTCATCGACGAGAACCTGCCCGTCGTCGGCATCGCGCCCAGGGACGCGATCTACGACAAGCTCGTCTCGAACCTCGAGGAGGTGAAAGCTCGGGACGGGATGGTCATCGCGCTCTGCAGCGAGGGCGACGAGAGGATCCGGGCGGTGGCCGACGAGGTCCTGCCCCTCCCGGACACGGACCCGCTCCTCATGCCCGTGCTGGCCGTCGTGCCCCTGCAGCTCCTCGCCTACCACATCGCGGTCAAGCGCGGCTGCGACGTGGACCAGCCCAGGAACCTCGCCAAGAGCGTGACCGTGGAGTGAGCGGGCGGTGCAAGACCCGGCCTCATGGGGCCAGGTCTTGCCACTCGATATCTGCGACTTGATCTGGGCGGCGGTTTTCCGCCGCCCAATGTCTTCAGATGAGGATGGTCTTCCTGGGTTTGGCGAGGAGCTTTTCGATCTCGCCGCCGTCGCGCGGTGCGTGGGTCATGACCTCGGCGCCCTTCTCCGTGATCACGACGTCGTCCTCGATGCGGACGCCGAGCTCCTCGGCGGCGATGTAGATCCCCGGCTCCACGGTGATGACCACTCCGGGCTCGAGCGCCACGTCGTAGGACCCGGCGTCGTGGGGCTCGATGCCGAGGTAGTGGCTCGTCCCGTGGAAGAAGTACGGGGCGAACCCGGCTTTGGCGATGACCTCCGAAGCGGCCTGGTGAACGTCCCGAACGAGGACGCCGGGCTTCGCCTCAGCGACGGCCGCGTCGTGGGCCGCGAGGACCACGTCGTAGACCGTGCGCTGGCGCCTGGAGAACTTGCCGCCCACGGGGTAGGTCCGAGTCACGTCCGCGCAGTACAGGTCCTTCCGGCACCCCACGTCGCAGATGACGAGGTCGCCGCGCTTCGCCGTGCGCCGGTTCTTGTCGTAGTGGAGGAAGCACGAGTTGGGGCCCGAGCCGATGATGCTCGGGAAGGCCACGTGCTCGGCGCCGCGGGCCCGGAACACGTATTCGATGAGGGCCTGGATCTCGTACTCCGCCATGCCGGGCCTCAGGTGCCCCAGCACGGCCCACTGGGCCTCGTCGGTGATCGTCATGGCCCCTCGCATGAGCTCGAGCTCCATGGCGTCCTTGACCCGGCGCAGGTCCCCCGCCATCCGTCCCGCGTGGCGGAACTGCAGGTGCGGGTTCGTGGCGCGAAGCCGGTCCGCGAAGTGCTGGACGAGGCCCACTTGCCCGGGGGCCATGTCCTCGGGGAAGTTCATGTAGGCGATCCGCGCCTCGCGCATGGGGCGGATGAGGACCTCCTCGAGCTGTTCGAAGGCCCCGATGGTGGAGGCAGAGACGCCCGTCGCCGCCCCGGCCTCGGCGCGCAGGGCGTCGGGCTGGCAGTCGGGCGTGAGGCCGCCGGCGGAGAGGAGCTTGCCCGTCCAGCGCTCCTTGGCGGGGTCCGTGGCGGGCAGGAGGAGGACCTCCATGTCCTGCCTCGGGGTCCTGGCGAGGAAGAGCAGGGCGCCCGGGCTCTCGACGCCGGTAAGGAAGAAGAACGTGGGGTCGGGCGTGAAGGTCTCGAGGTGCTCCTCGTCTCCCGAAAAGATGAGGGCCATGGTGGGCTGCCCCTGGGCATCCTCGGCCATCATGGCCTTGAGCTTGGCCCGGCGGGCCGCGAAGAGCTCCTTCGGGTCGGGTTTCGCCCTGCGGGCCCTGACGGCGCTCACGGCTTCACCGGCGGCCTGGCGTCGGCGGGGGCCTGTGCGGCGCCTTCGCCCTTGGCAGAGAGCTTCACCGTGCCCTCGATGAACCCGCCCTCCATGACGGAGAGCGCGGGGGAGAGCATCTCCAGGTCGCCTACGACGCGGCCCTTGGGGTGGACCTCCAGGCCCGCCTTCACCTTCACCTTCCCGTCGATGCGGCCGTAGACCACGAGGGAGTTGACCTCGACCTCGCCGGAGACCTTGCCCTTCTCGCCCACGACCAGCCGGTCGGAGCGGGTGATCTTGCCCTTGAACTCACCGTCCACGCGGAAGGTCTGGGAGAAGGTCAGGGTGCCCTCGACGAAGACGCCCTCTCCCAGCATGCCGCCCACCTGTGAGGTTTCGCCCGGCTTCTTGGTGATCATCGTCCCCTCCCACGGAGGTCGTGCAATTTCTCGAAAAGCCCCTGGAGTTCGTCCTCGTCCCGGAACCGGAGCGCGACCTCGCCGCCGCGGCCCTTTCGGCGGATCTCCACCGGAACGCCGATCTCCATGGCGAGACGCTCCGCGGCCGCGGTCGTGTCGGCGTCTACGGGATTGCGGTGCCTGGCGCGGCGTGTCCCGCGGCGGTGGTAGGCTTCGGCCTCCCGGACCGAGAGGCCGCGCTTGAGGATGGCCTCGAGGAGTTCGTCCTGCTCCTCGTGCTTCTTGTGCGACAGGATGGCCTTCGCGTGACCCGTCGTGATCTGGCCCGCCTCCAGGGCCGCCAGCGCCAGCTGAGACAGGTGCAGGAGCCGGAGCGTGTTGGCCACGGTGGCCCGCTCCTTCCCCACCCGGCGCGCCACCTCCTCCTGGCTCAGGTTGAGGTCCTCGATGAGGACCCGGTAGGCGTGGGCCTCCTCGACGGGGTTGAGGTCCTCGCGCTGGATGTTCTCCACGAGCGTGAGCTCGAGCATCTGGGCGTCCGCGGCCTCGCGCACGAGGACGGGCACCCGCTGGAGCCCCGCCTTCTGGGCGGCCCGCCAGCGCCTCTCTCCGGCGATGATCTCGTACTTGCCGTTGGCGGGACGCACGAGGATGGGCTGGAGGATGCCATTGGCCTTGATGGAGCGGGCCAGGTCCTCGAGCGCCTCCGCCTCGAAGCGGGCGCGTGGCTGGTGGGGGTTGGCCTTGAGGCGATGGATCTCCACCTCCAGGACCCGGCGGGGCTCGGGACCCGGAGTGCTGAGGAGGGCGTCGAGCCCCCGGCCGAGCGCGTTCTTAGCATTCATGGGTCATAAACTCCTGAGCCACTTGAAGATAACACTGTGCGCCCCGGGAGGCGATGTCGTAGAGGATGATGGGTTTCCCAAAGGAGGGCGCCTCCGCCAGCTTCACGTTCCGCGGCACCACGTGCCGGTAGACCTTTTCACCGAAGAAGCGCTGGACCTCCCCCGCAATCTGGCGGCCCAGGTTGGTGCGCTCGTCCACCATGGTGAGGAGGACGCCGCGCACGGCGAGGTCCGGGTTCAGGACCTCGCGGACGCGCTCGAGGGTCCTGAGCAGGTCGCTCACGCCTTCGATGGCGTAGTACTCCGCCTGGATGGGGATGAGGACCTCGTCGGCCGCCACCAGGGCGTTGAGCGTGAGCAGCCCGAGGGAGGGAGGACAGTCAATTAATATATAGTCAAAACTGGCCTTGAGCGGTTCCAGCGCGCGCTTCAGGACGAACTCGCGGTCCTCCATCCCCGCGAGCTCGACCTCGGCCCCCGCCAGGGAGATGGAGCCCGGCAGGATGGAGAGGTTGGGCAGCTCCGTCGCGCTCACCGACTCCTCGGCGGTGGCGGCGCCCGAGAGGAGGGCGTAGGTGCTCAAACCCTCGCCGGACTTGGAGAGCCCCATGCCGGAGGTGCAGTTGGCCTGCGGGTCGAAATCCACGAGGAGCACGCGTTTTTCGGCGGCCGCGAGGCAAGCGCCGAGGTTGATGACCGTGGTGGTCTTGCCGACCCCACCCTTCTGGTTCGCGACGGCGATGATCTGACCCAACTTTTCCTCCAAGACAGACGCCCTTTGTACCACAGGAAGCGGTGCGGTGGGAAGGGGCCGGAAAGCCCTCGGCGCGGGCCTCTCGGGAGGTCGGGCGGGCGCGCTCACACGCCCGCTGGGCGGGCTTCCGCGGCGACTGTTCCACGTGGAACACGCGCCAGGAGGAGCGTGACGGGAGGGGTGTCGAGGAGTTTCCGCTCCTCAACCTCCAGGCCCGCGGCGCGGGCCCATTCGGCGTAGTTCGCCTCGCGCTCGCCGCCGCTCCACACGGCCAGGAGGCCGCCGGGCGGGAGTGCCGCCACGAGACGCTTGAGGAGCCCCCGCTTGAGGTTCACGCCGCGCACCGTGATGGCGCCCCAGGCACGGCCCGGCGCAGGCGGCAGCAGGCGTTCCACCGGCAGGGCCTCCACGGCGAGGTTCAGGCCGAACTGGAACTTGGCCTCCCGCAGGAAGGCAGCCTTGCCGAGGCTGGGCTCGGTGCAGGTGATGTGGAGGTCGGGGCGCGCGATCGCCAGGGGCACCGCGGGGAAGCCGCCGCCGCTCCCCACGTCGAGGACCTCGGCGCCCTCGGGCAGGTCGTCCGCCAGGGCCAGAGACGGCCCGACGCCGAGGGTGCGGGCCTCCTCGAGGGATTCGAAGGCCGTCAGCCGGTAGGCCCGGTTCCATTTGAACAGGAGCGCGAGGTAGGCCTCAATCTTTCCGCTCACGTCGTGCCCTCCTCCTCGCCTCGAGGGCCAAGCGTACCACCGTCAGGGCCGCCGGGGTGACACCGGGGATCCTGGACGCCTGGTCGAGGGTCTCCGGCCGCACCGTCCGGAACCGCTCCACCATCTCGCCGCTGAGGTTCGGCAGGGCGCCGTAGTCGAAACCCTCGGGGATGCGGCGCCCGCGCGATTCCAGGGTGCGTTCCACCTGCTCCCGCTCCCGCTCGCGATAGCCCTGGGTCTTGACCTCCGCCTCCAGGTCGAGCGCCACCCAGGGGTCCACCGGGTCCGGCCCCAGGTACCCCCGGAGGTCTTCCAGCCGGACGCCGGGCCGGCTCAGGACCTGCGTCAGCGGGACGCTCCGGCCCGCCTCGGGGAAGAGGATCCCCCCGAGGCGGGCGACTAGGTTCTCGAACTGGGCCCTCCTGGCCATCACCTCGGCGGCCTCCCCGGCGGGCACGATCCCATCTCCCTCCACGAGGGGCGCCAGGCGGCGGTAGGCGCTGTGCCGGTCCAGGAGGAGCCGGTACTCGGCCCTCGAGGTGAACATGCGGTAAGGCTCGGTCACGCCGCGCGTCACCAGGTCGTCCACGAGGATGGCGAGGTAGGTCTCCTCGCGCCCCGCGAGGAAGGGCGGCTCGCCCTTCAGGCGGCGCGCCGCGTTGAGCCCCGCCCAGAAGCCGAGCGCGGCAGCCTCTTCGTAGCCCGTGGTCCCGTTCACCTGCCCCGCCAGGTACAGGCCGGGAACCTCCTTGGCCTCGAGGGTCTCCCGCAGGGCGCGCGGGTCCACGTAGTCGTACTCCACCGCGTAACCGTACTTCAGGATCTCCGCCGCCTCTAGCCCGGGGATGCTGCGGACTACCGCATCTTGTACGTCTCTCGGGAGGGAAGTCGAGATGCCGTTGGGGTAGACCTCCTCGGAGGCGAGTCCGTCGGGCTCCAGGAACACCTGATGGGTCTCGTTGTGAGGAAACCGGACCACCTTGTCCTCGATGGAGGGGCAGTACCGGGGACCGCGGCCCGCGATGGCGCCCGAGAACAGGGGTGAGCGATGGAGGTTGGCCTCGATGATCCGCCGGGTCTCGGGTGTGGTCCGCGTGAGGTGGCAGGGGAGCTGGGGCAAAACCGGGAAGGGTCGGCTCTGGAGGGAGAAGGGCTCGGGCTCGGCATCCCCGGGCTGCGGGCGAACCCGGGCCCAGTCGATGGAGCCCCTTGCCAGGCGGGGCGGCGTCCCCGTCTTGAAGCGCCCCACCGGGAGCCCCATCTCCCGAAGGCTCCGGGCCAGATCCACCGCGGCGAACTCGCCCAGGCGCCCGCCCTTCCTCTGCTCGGGCCCCACGTGCATGAGGGCGTCGAGGAAGGTTCCCGCGGTGAGCACCACGGCGGACGCCTCGATCTCCCGGCCGTCCTCGAGACGGATCCCCGCCGCGCGACCCTCGCGGACCAGGACAGCGCCCGCGCGGGCCTCCAGGAGCTCCAGCCCGGGTGTGGCCTCCAGGAGACCCCGGACGAACCGGTGGTAGGCCGCGCGGTCGCTCTGGCAACGCAGGCCTTGCACCGCCGAGCCTTTGCTGGCGTTGAGGAGGCGGAAGTGGATCCCCGTGGCGTCCGCCGCCTTACCCATGAGGCCCCCGAGGGCGTCGAGCTCCCGGACGAGGTGCCCCTTGCCGATGCCGCCGATGGAGGGATTGCAGGACTGGCGTGCGATGGCGTTCAGCGATTCGGTGACGAGCACCGCGTGGAGGCCCTTCAGCGCCAGCACCCGGGCCGCTTCGCAGCCCGCGTGCCCCGCCCCCACGACCACCGCGTCCGCCCTCACGGCCCGTCCGCCCTACTTCCCGATGCAGAACCGGGAGAAGATCCGGTCGTAAAGGTCCTCGGCGCTCCC
>JBBIUU010000032.1:25506-30664 GCA_037440125.1 Acidobacteriota bacterium | reverse complement strand
CTACCAGGGTATCTAATCCTGTTTGCTCCCCACGCTTTCGCGTCTCAGCGTCAGTTACGGTCCAGAGAGCCGCCTTCGCCACCGGTGTTCCTCCAGATATCTACGCATTTCACCGCTACACCTGGAATTCCGCTCTCCCCTCCCGCACTCAAGCTAGGCAGTTTCGAAAGCAATTCCCAAGTTGAGCCTGGGGCTTTCACTTCCGACTTACCAAGCCGCCTACACGCGCTTTACGCCCAGTAATTCCGAACAACGCTAGCCCCCTACGTTTTACCGCGGCTGCTGGCACGTAGTTAGCCGGGGCTTCCTCTGATGGTACTGTCACCGCGCCGTGGTATTAGCACGAAACGGCTTCTTCCCATCTCACAGGGTTTTACGACCCGAAGGCCTTCATCACCCACGCGGCGTCGCTGGGTCAGGCTTTCGCCCATTGCCCAAAATTCCTCACTGCTGCCTCCCGTAGGAGTCTGGCCCGTGTCTCAGTGCCAGTGTGGCCGGTTACCCTCTCAGGCCGGCTACCCATCGCAGGCTTGGTGAGCCGTTACCTCACCAACTACCTAATGGGGCGCAAGCTCCTCCTTAAGCGATAGCGTGCAAGCAGAGGCCATCTTTGCCGGCCGGGACCTGGGTCCCTGCCGGGTTATGCGGTATTAGCGCTCCTTTCGGAACGTTGTCCCCCGCTCAAGGGCAGATTACTCACGTGTTACTCACCCGTGCGCCACTCTACTCGGGGTTGCCCCCTTTCGCGTTCGACTTGCATGTGTTAAGCACGCCGCCAGCGTTCGTTCTGAGCCAGGATCAAACTCGCCAGTTGGATCTAGCGGTTTGATGTTTAATGTACGGATTCGGTCGCGGAAACTCGGTTCCCGCTCACATCATCGAGTGCGCTGCCTAGTTTTCAAAGAGCCGCCGCCTAACCCCGCCATGTTGCCCACTGCGGGGCGGCAATTTTGTAATTTACTACTTTCTTGCTCTCGTGTCAACCCCCCTGTTGGAAGCGGGAGAGTCGACCGCCGGCCGGTGGGACGAATCAACATCGCGCCGGCAAAAGTAGATACTACACGAAAGCGCCCCCCTTGTCAACACCCCCTTGGCCAGCTCGTGGAAGAGTGCCTCCGCAGGGCGGGGGCGTCGACCGTGAGGACGTGCCTCTCAGCGCGCGAGCCGGTGAGCCGGAGAGCTGGAGAGCCGGTGAGGAAAGAGAGAGCACGGCTGCCTCCCAGGGGGGCGTGCGTGATTTGCAGGGGCGTGCTCTTTAGAGTCCCGGCTGGGGAGCTTGAGAGCTGGGGAGCTGGCGAAAGAACAGCGGAGTCAGCGGGCCGCGGCTCCTCGCAGGCGTGACGGAGATTACCCGAAAACAACTCTCAGCTTGACTCCGCAAGGCCGTTCTCCCTATATTTCCTGCGACCGGGAGGTTAGATGTACCAGAGAGTGCACGTGCACGGGCTCATGGTGGACCCCATCAAAGAGATGCCGATCCTCGTGCTGAAGGGCGACGAGGACGGCCGGGTCCTCCCCATCTGGATCGGCCACTTCGAGGCCAACGCCATCGCCCTCCAGCTCGAGGGGATCCACGTCCCCCGACCGATGACCCACGACCTGATCTGCCAGGTCCTCGATACGGCAGGTTACTCGGTACAGCGGGTCCTCATCCGCGACCTCGTGGACCACACCTACCTCGCGGATCTGGTCCTGAGGTCTAAGGGCGGCGAGGTCACCGTGGACGCGCGCCCCTCCGATGCGGTGGCGCTCGCCATCCGCCGGGGCGCGGAGATCTTCGTGGAGGACAGCCTCTATTCGAAGGCCGATACGGTGACGGACGCCTCGATGGAGGAAGACTCCGTCCACCAGTGGCTCGAGAAGCTCCGTCCCGAGGATATGGGCGAGTACGAGATGTAGTGACATTTCGGATGTGGGATTTGGGATAGCGGAAACGTCACACCCGCGAACGCTCATTCTGCCCCTTGGCCCCCGCGTTCACTGCGTCCGTCCTCCCTTTCCGATATCCCACCTCCCCAATCCCACATTTCATTTCAGCGCCTTGACTTCCCTCGCCGCCCTGCCTGCGTATAGAATCGCCATGGAGGTTCCCGTATGGCCTACATGGGCGGATCCGCTTACGCGATGGCCAACTCGCTCATGGAAGGCTACGTCCTCCCCTCGCCCGTCAACCTCAAACGGCTCACCCTCGAGGAGCTCCGCGAGCTCCAATTCGAGGTGGAGAAGCAGCTCCGCGACCTGCGGGGCGTCGTGCCCGACCAGAACGATACGCTGGCCCTCCAGCGGCGCAACCAGAAGCTCATGCGCCTCCAGCAGGCCGTCGGCGTCATCGCCAACTTCGCCCAGCTGAGAGCCCGCGGCCGGGTCTGACCCCTCTTCCCTAAGACTCCTCGTCCCGCCTCTGGCCCGCCTCGGGGCCTTGACCTGCACCACCACGCGATTTAGACTACATTGAGAGTGCAATTGGAGTGTCGGCCGTACCGGCACCCCGTCGGAAGCGAGCGAGGTGGCCTTGAATCTGAGAGCCCTGAAGGACAGCCTGGCCGAGCGGACCATGCTCCTGCTGTGCATGAGCGTGCTCAGCCTGGCCTTCCTCATGGGCAGCGGCCTCCTCTGGAGGTCCTGGCCCGTCCTTCGCACGAGCAGCCTGGGCGACCTCCTCTTCTCCGCGCAGTGGCAGCCCGCCAAGGGGACCTTTGGCCTCGGCGCCTTCTTGGTGGGCACGCTGTGGGTGACGGGGATCGCGATGGTGCTCGCGGTGCCCCTCAGCATCCTGACGGCCATCTACCTGCAGGAGTACGCCCCCAAGCGCGTCCGGCAGTTCGCGCGCCCGGTTGTGGACGTGCTCGCGGGGATCTCCCCCGTGGTCTACGGGGTGTGGGGCGTCCTGGCCATCGTGCCCGTCGTGCGCGACCACGTCATGCCCTTCTTCCAGGACCACCTGGCCCTGTTCCCCTTCAAGAGCGACAACTACACGGGGTATTCGGCACTCAGCGGCGGCGTGGTCCTGGCCGTGATGGTGTCGCCGCTCATCATCGCGGTCACCCAGGAGGTCATCCGGACGGTCCCGCAGGAGATCCGCGAAGCCTCCATGGCCCTCGGCGCCACGCGATGGGAGACGGTCAAGCACGCGGTGCTGCGCAAGGCGCGGATGGGGATCGTGGCGGCCGTCATCCTCGGGCTGTCCCGGGCCTTCGGCGAGACCATCGCCGTGCTCATGGTCTCGGGCTGCGCCATGCACGTCTTCCCCAAGTCCGTCTTCGACGCCGCCTACCCGCTGCCGGCGCTCATCGCCAACACCTACGGCGAGATGATGTCCATCCCGCTTTACGACGCCGCGGTCCTGCTGGCGGCCTTCCTCCTCTTCGCCGTCACCACGGTCTTCAACATGGCGGGCTGGAGCATCCTCCTCCGCCTCGAGAGGAGCGAGCGGTGACGCGCGGACGGAGGCTGGAGGAGCTCTTCTTCAAGGGGCTCATGATCGCGGCCACGGCAGTGGTCCTGGGCGCGCTCGTCCTCATCCTGGCGACCATCTGCTGGAAAGGCCTGCCGGCCCTGAGCTGGAGCATGGTTTCCCAGACGCCCAAGGGCGGGTCCATGCTGGGCGCCGAGGGCGGCATCCTCAACGCCATCATCGGCTCCCTCCTCCTGGGGCTATGCGCCACGGGCGTGGCGCTCCTCCTCAGCCTACCGCTCGTCTTCTACCTCAACATCTACCTCAGGAAGCGCTCGCGTTTCGCCCTCCTGGTGCGCTTCCTCCTCGACGTGCTATGGGGCATCCCCTCCATCGTGTACGGAGCCTTCGCCTTCACGGTGATGGTGGTGTGGCACGTGCCGGCCTCTTTCCTCGCGGGGACGCTGACCATCGCGCTGCTGGTGGTGCCCATCATGGCGCGGAGCATGGACGAGGTCCTGCGCATGATCCCCTTCGAGCTCGGGGAGGCCTCTTACACGCTGGGGTCCACGCGCCTCGAGACGGCCATGAAAGTGGTCTTCCGGCAGGCGCTTCCGGGGATTCTCGCCGCGGTTCTCACGGCCTTCGGTCGCGGCATCGGCGACGCGGCGGCGGTTCTCTTCACGGCGGGGTTCACGGACTCCCTGCCCTACTCCATCCTCAAGCCGGTGGCGACCCTGCCCCTGGCCATCTTCTTCCAGCTCGGCACGCCCTTCCCCGAGGTGCAAGCGCGAGGATACGCGTCGGCGCTGGTGCTCACGATCCTGCTCCTGGCCATCAGCGCCGGGTCGCGCCTCCTCACGGGGCGCTTCACGAAACACGTCATCCGATAGGGGGTTGCGACGATGGAGCCCAGGCCCCACATCAGCGTCCAGAACCTGAGCCTCTGGTACGGAAGCCACCAGGTGCTGAAGGACATCTCCCTGGACATCCCCGACAAGAGGATCACGGCCATCATCGGCCCCAGCGGCTGCGGCAAGACCACCCTCCTGAAGTCCTTCAACCGGCTCATCGACCTCCAGGACGAGGTGCGCGTGAGCGGGCAGATCCTCGTGGACGGGGAGGACATCTACGCCCCAGGCGTGGACGTGATGGCGCTGCGCAAGAAGATGGGCCTCCTCAGCCAGCGGCCCCAGGTCCTGCCCATGTCCATCTACGACAACGTGGCCTACGGGCCGCGCCTGCACGGCACGAGGGACAAGAAGAAGCTGGACGAGATCGTGGAGCACTACCTGCGCGAGGCCAGCCTGTGGAAGGAGGTGAAGGACCGCCTCCACGCTCCGGGCACGCGGCTCTCCATCGGCCAGCAGCAGCGCCTGTGCCTCGCCCGCGGCCTCGCCGTGGAGCCCGAGGTCATCCTCGGCGACGAGCCCACCTCGGCCCTCGACCCGGTCTCCGCCGTGCGCATCGAGAAGAAGTTCCTCGAGCTCAAGAGCCAGTACACCATCGTCTTCGTCACCCACATCCTGCGCCAGGCCAAGCGCATCGCCGACTACGTGGTCTTCGTCTACTACGGCCAGCTCATCGAGCACGGCCCCGCCGAGGAGGTCCTGAACAACCCCAAGGACCCGAAGACGCAGGCCTACATCAGCGGGCAGTTCATCGAAGACGAGGAAGAGGCCGAGGAGGCCTAGCGCGGGCGAGAGCGAGTGGCAGGTGCTTGGTGTTTGGTGTCTAGCGTCTAACGTCTAGCGTCTAACGTCT